>JASLCK010000345.1 GCA_030151865.1 Rhodospirillaceae bacterium
TAGTCCTGGTCGATTTCCGACATCTTCTTGGTGTCGCGCATGGTGATGAACAGGATCAGGCCCGACAAGCAGCAGAAGGTAACGTACCAGTAGAACCAGTTCTCGTGCCCGATATCCTTCAGCCACAGGGCGATATATTCCGCGGTGCCGCCGAACAGCGACACGGCGATGCCATAAGGCAGGCCGACGCCCAGGGCGCGGATATGTACGGGGAACAACTCGGCCTTGACCACCGCGTTGATGGCGCTATAGCCGCTGACGATGCCCAGCGCACCGGTCATCAGCAGGAAGGCGGTCAGTTTGTCGTGGGTCTGGCCCAGCATGGTCAGGATCGGCACGGTGAACAGGGTTGCCAGCACGCCGAACGAGATCAACACCGCCTTACGGCCCACCTTGTCCGAGATATGGCCGACCACCGGCTGGAACAGCATGTAAAGCACGGTCGCGCCCGCCGACAGCATGGTGGCGTCGTTCTTGCTGAAGCCAACGGTGTTGACCAGATACTTCTGCATATAGGTGGTGAAGGTATAGAAGGCCACGGTGCCGCCCATGGTCAGGCCCATGACGGTGAAGAAGGCGCGGGGATGCTGCATCAGCGCGCGCATCGGGCTGATGGTCACCTTGTCCTTCTTGTGCTGCTGGAAGGCTTCGGTTTCATCCATCTGCGAGCGCAGATAAAGGGCGATGATGGCGCACAGGCCGCCGATCAGGAAGGGAATGCGCCAGCCCCAGCTTTCCAACTGCGCCTGGGTCAAAAACACCTGCTGCAACAGCACCAGCACGGCCAAGGCCAGCAACTGGCCCATGATCAGGGTGACGTACTGGAAGCTGGTATAGAAACCACGGCGGTCATGGGCCGAGATTTCGCTGAGATAGGTGGCCGATGATCCATATTCGCCGCCCAGGCTGAGGCCTTGCATCAGGCGGGCTAAAATCAGCAGGATCGGGGCGGCAATGCCGATGGTGTCATAGCCCGGCATGACGGCGATCAGGAGCGAGCCCGCGCACATCATCGAAACTGACACCACCAGCGCGTTCTTGCGGCCCTTTTTGTCGGCATAGATGCCGAACAGCCAGCCGCCGATAGGACGCATGAAGAAGCCCAGGGCGAAAACCGCTGAAGTGTTCAGAAGCTGAACGGTCGGGTTGCCATTGGGAAAAAAGACCTTAGAAAAATAAAGGGCAAAAGCGGAATAGACATACCAGTCATAATATTCCACCAGATTGCCGACCGAACCGCGAAACACCGCACCGATTTTATGCCGGGTGTCATGGTATTTCGTTTCGAGCACATCGATGTTGCTCAGTGTGTTCATGCTTATTCCTCCCAGAAACAGCCTGTTGCGGTTTTGCTTAACCAATAGCAAGCGCCGGGCCAGTTTATGGGAAACGAACAAGCTCTTGTTTTTTCTCGTTTTGCTGCGAATGCGAATGGGCGAGGTCGGCGGAAAGTTGCCGGATTTCAATGTGATAATCGGCGGATTCTTGCCGATTGACAGGGGCGGGCGGAAAGCCGCTTAGCGTCCGATGAACCTTTGCCGGTCAATGCCGTAGCGGTTCATCTTTTCGTTCAGGGTGCGCCGGGGCAGGTCCAGCAGGCGCATCACTTCGCCCACATCGCCCTTGGCTTGGGTCAGGGCGTTCTCGATCAGACGGCGTTCAAAATCGGCCATCTGGTCATACAGCGATCCGTTGGGCATGGGTGGAATTGCGTCGGGTTGCTCCGTAGCTTGGACGGGGCGGCGGGCGGCGATGCCCAGAGCGAAACGTTCGGCGGCGTTGCGCAGTTCGCGCACATTGCCGGGCCAGTCATGGGTCATCAGATCGTGCAGATTGGCTTCGGCCAGCGGGCGGGGATCGCGGCCATGGGCGGCCGCCGCGCGCTGAACGAAATGTTCGAACAAAAGCGGGATATCCTCGCGCCGGTCGCGTAAGGGGGGCAGGCGGATTTCCGCCACATGCAGGCGGTAATACAAATCCTCGCGGAAGCTGCCGTTTTCCACCAGGGTCATCAGGTCGGTCTTGACGGCGGTGATGGTGCGCACATTGACCGGGATTACCTTGTTGGTGCCCAGCGGTTCGACGCATTGTTCCTGAAGAGTGCGCAGCACCTTGGCTTGCAGGGCCAGCGGCATACTTTCGATTTCATCCAGAAACAAGGTGCCGCCGTCGGCATGTTCGATCTTGCCGATGCGCCGTTGCTGCGACCCGGTGAAAGCCCCGGCCTCGTGGCCGAAGAATTCGCTTTCGAACATGGTTTCCGGGATGGCGGCGCAATTGACCCCGACAAAGGGCTTCTCGGCGCGCGGCCCGAAATCATGCAGGCAGCGGGCCGCCAGTTCCTTGCCGCAACCGGTTTCCCCCAGGATCACCACGTTGAGCGCGGTCGAAGCCAGTTGCGTCAGCTCGGCCCGGACTGTTTCCATGGCCTTTGACGTGCCGATCAGCCGCGCCGCCATGCCCCGGCCGGTGGCGGCTTCGGCCCGCAGGCGGCGGTTTTCCAGGACCAAGCCGCGTTTTTCGCAGGCCCGGCGGACGGTTTCGGTCAGGCGTTCGGGGACAAACGGCTTTTCGATGAAGTCGTAAGCGCCCAGGCGCATGGCCTCGACCGCCAGGGGGATGTCGCCATGGCCCGTGATCAGGATGACCGGCAAATCAGGGTCGCGTTGCTGCGCCGCCTGCAACAGCGCCAAACCATCGGTGCCGGGCATGCGGACATCGCTGACCACCACGCCGGGAAAGTCGGGGGACAGTTTGGGCAGCAGCTTGGTCGGATCGGAATGCTGGGCCACGTCAAAGCCCGCCAGGGTCAGCCATTGGCTGACGGCCATGCGCATGACCTCTTCGTCATCGACGAACAGAACCTGATTGATCGGGGTCATTCCCACTGTCCAATATCCTCGGTCCACAGGGGCAGGGTGATGGTGAAGACCGCGCCGCCATTCGCTCCGGGCTCGCCATGGATCGCGCCGCCCATGCTGCGGATGATGGCATAAGACAGCGACAAGCCCAGCCCCAAACCTTCGCCCACCTGTTTGGTGGTGAAAAACGGCTCGAACAGATGCTGCGCCACCGATGGGGCGAGGCCGTGGCCGCTGTCTTCGACGCGGATCAGGCAATGGCCATCCTCGGCCCGGACTGACAGGGTCAGGCGGCGTTCGGCGCTGTCGGCCATGGCGTCAATGGCATTGCGCAGCAGATTGACCGACACCTGTTCCAGGCGGGTCGGATCGCCCGCCGCCGTGACCGGGGCAAAGTCCTTGGTGACGATAACGGCGTTTTGCCGCAGCGGGGCGTCCAGCATGATCAAGGCGCGTTCCAACGGTTGGGCCGGATCCATGGCCATCACCGTCAGGGGGTCTTTGCGGGCAAAGGCCTTCAGATGCCGGGTCAAGCCAGCCATACGCCCCGTCAGATCATCAATCATCGCCAGATTGGCCGCGACCTGGGCGCGCTCGCCCCGTTCGGTAAAAATACGCGAACTGGCGACAAAGGTTTGGATGGCCGCCAGGGGTTGGTTGATCTCATGGGCCAGGGCTGCCGACATCTGGCCTAAAGCGGCCATCTTGCCCGCATGCACCAATTCATCCTGGGTGGCGCGCAAATCCTGTTCGGTGCGCTGGCGTTCCAGGATTTCCGCCTTTAAATCGGCGGTGCGGCGCGCCACGGTGCGTTCCAGATCGTCATGGGCGCGGCGCAGGGCGTCGGCGACGGCAGCTTGGGCTTCGGCCCGCGATCGGGCGGCGCTGCGGCGCTGGTGCAGATACATCAACAGCAAGACCGTCGCCGCCCATGCCAACCCAGCCATGAACGTGGTGCCCCGCACGTCCGACATGCTGGCGTCCCAGTCGATCAGATAGCGCAGCGTCCAATCCTCGCCGGGGACCTTCTGGTCCAGCATCAGGTAATGCTTGCCATCCAAGGCGATCAGTTGGACATGCTCGCCCAGGCTTTGCAGCAGTTTGGCTTTCCACGGGCGGATCGGTTCATCGCCATAGGGCAGCGTTTCCTTCAGCAACGCCACCTGACGATCGGTCAGGGTGTGATCGACGGTATATTTCCAATGGGGATTGCTGGTCAGGATGGTGACGCCGTTGGCATCGCTGACCAGCACCCTTTCATTGGCCAGGGACCATTGTTTTTCCAGCTCTTCCAACTCGATCTTGACCACCACCGCGCCGATAAAGCCCCCCTTGTCGTTTCTGACTGCCGAGGCCAGGAAGTAACCGGGGCGCCGGGTGGTCAGGCCGACGGCAAAGAAATGCCCGGTGCCCTGGTCGCGGGCTTCCTGGAAATAGGGGCGGATATGATAGTCATTGCCGACATAGGTAAAGCTTTCCTGCCAATTGCTGGCAACCAAAGTCATGCCGGTGGCGTCCATCACGTAAAGACCGGCGGACTCCGCCACGTCGTTGATGGCTTCCAGGCGGGTGTTGATGGCGGCGATGTCGGCCTGACCCGGATGGGTCAGCATATGCAGGATGGCCCCGTCGGTGGCCATGGCGTTGGGCAGATAAGAATATTTGTCCAGCGCGGTGCGGATGGTGGTGGCGTAAAGCCCCAGACGTTGCTGGCCGATGGTCTGGGCATTACGCAGTGCGGCTTGGCGTGCAGCGTAAAAACTGCCCGCCAGCACCAAAAGGGCTGAAAGCGCCGCCAGTGCCCCCCACAGCAAACGCCGCATGGCGCGGCGCGACAGGCTGGCGTGGGGGTGGGGAAGGGGCGGCGGCACGGGCGGTTCGCGGCCGGGTCAGAAAGGAATGTTCTTTTTGACCATATGGTCAACCAGGCGTCCCTGCACCATGGTGATGCCGACAGCGCGGGCAAAGCGCAGACTTTCGGCGGCGTCACAGCGCGCCAGCACGAACAGCGGCTGATCCTTGCGGCGCACCTTGACGGTGATGCGTTCCAATTCGTCGGCGGTCAGGCTGGTAATTTCCGACGACCAGAAGACCTTGGCGAAATCGCACTCGATACCGCTGAAATCCAGCGCTGCGACATTAAGGAAGCTCAGGCCGTCCAACAGGATGCGATAGCCACGGCTGCGCAGAAACGGGCAAAGCTCCCGATAAAGCCGCATATTTTCCATGACATCGGTCTTATTGATTTCCAGCACCACACCGGAACGGCGGTCGGCGGGCAATTCGGCGTCGAACTTGACGAATTTGGGCGACGCCAGCGACGACAGATTGACGTTGATGCTGAAACGCTTGGACGAATGTTCTTCCGGGTCGGACAGAACCCGCAGCATCACGGTGTCCAAATCTTCGGTCAGATCATTGAACAGCCAGCGGTTGCTGGTCAATGACAGGCCGGGGGACAGGGTTTCTTCCAGCACCGGGACCGAGATGTACATTTCGCTGAACAGCGGCAGAACCTTGCCTTTTTCGGCAATGCTGTAAATCGGCTGATTGAACAGCATGGTGGAAATGTCGATACGCTGCAGCTCGTCCTTGACCCGCACCAGGGTCGCCATATCGGCGGCCACTTTGGTTTCGACCTGGGATTCCTTTTTGCTGACCCCGGCGGTTTCCTCGGCCCAGGTCAAAAAGCGCTGATATTCCTGCCCCAGTTCGAACAGGGTGAAAAATTCGTTCACCCCGCCATGGATGTTGGTGAAGGCGACCCCCATCTGTCCCATGAATATCTGCTGGATCTGGTCGCAGGCCGCCGCCAGATTGGGGCGCGGCACATCGCGGGCGACAAACACCAGATCGGTGTTTTGCATCAAAAAGATGTCGCCATCCTTATACCGGGTCTTGAGTTCGCCCAGCACGGTGATGGCGCGTGACAGATTGTCACGGCTTTTCTTGCCCGGCGGCAATTGTGACACATGCAGATGGGCGGCACGGTAACCGGCGGGTCGTTGTTCGCCAAGCCGTTTCAGATAAACAAGGAATCGCGTGTTTTGGTCAGCCATGATGCTGGCAAGATCGCTCATTCCGGCTTCAAGAGCAATCCCTGCCAAAGTTGGGCAAGATCATAGGTTAGGATCATGGTCAGTGCTGTTTGACTATTTGTCAGCGATCAGTCAAATTTTCTCCTTTGGGATGATACGGCCTTAAACAAGGCGATGGGGAGAGTGGGAGCGGTGTTCGTTCAGAACGGAGACAGCGCGGCGGAAACGCTGGTCGGCGGTTTGCAGGAACTGCACGACCGCATCAGGGCCATGGGGCCTTTGCACCCGGTTGCCCGGATCGCGGTGGCGATTTATGACCCGAAAACCGACCTGCTGCGGACCTTTATCCATTCCAGCGGCGGGCAAAATCCGCTTAATAACTATGTCGCCCGCCTGTCCGATGTGCCATCCCTGGCGGAAATCGCCCAAACCGGCCAACCCCGTGTGGTCGATAACCTTGATCTTTATGGTGATCGCACGGTCCATTCCCGCCGGGTGACCGAGGGGGGATACAAATCCAGCTACACCCTGCCGCTGTTGCAGAATGGAGTCCTGACTGGATTCCTATTTTTCAACGCGTCGGAGCCTGCATTTTTTTCACCCAGCATTTTGCATCTGCTGTGGCCTTACGCGCAGATCGCCGGTTTCATTGCCCGGGTTGAACTTGACCGCATCCAGGTCATTCAGGCTGCCGTCAATACCGTCTGCCAGATCAGCCGTCAGCGCGACGAGGAAACCGGCGCTCATCTGGAACGCATGTCGCGTTATACCCGCCTGATCGCCGAGGATTTGGCCGAGCCGTGGGGCTTAAGCGACGAATATATCGAATTTCTGTTTCAGTTCGCACCGCTGCACGATGTCGGCAAGGTGGCGATCCCCGACAATATTCTGTTGAAACCCGCCCGTTTGACCGAAGACGAATTCTCGGTGATGAAGACCCACGTCATCAAGGGGGCCAACATCATTGATATCATGATGAATGATTTCGGGCTGGGCCGGGTGCCGCATGTGTCGATCCTGGCCAATGTGGTGGCTTACCATCACGAAGCCTGGAATGGCAGTGGTTATCCCTATGGTCTGTCGGGCGTCGATATCCCGCCAGAAGCGCGTATCACCGCCGTGGCGGACGTCTTTGACGCCCTGACCAGTGCGCGCCCTTATAAGAGCGCCTGGAGCAATGAAGAGGCGATGAAGCTTTTGCTTGAAGAGCGCGGAAAGAAGTTTGACCCCGATTGTGTTGACGCTTTGGTCCGCCGACAGGGTGATATCGTGGCTATTCAGGCGCAGTTCGCGGAAACGCTGTTCGACTGACCTAGCATGATCGGCCCAGCAGCCGGTCATGGGCCGCCATGCCCAAAGCCATGGCGGCAATGAAGATCAGGGCGTAAGGATCGAGAATCCAGGCGATCAGGGCCGGGCCGGGGCAGATGCCGACCAATCCCCAGCCGATGCCGAACAGGACCGCCCCCGCCACCAGTTTGGCATCGATCTTCGCCGATGGCGGCGGTACCGCGACATTGTGCCGGGCCGCAAGGTGGAAAAGCAGAAAAGCGGTCGGGATCGCGCCCGCCATCACCCCGGCCAGACTGGGGTCCCAGTTGCCGGTAATGTCCAAAAAGCCCTGGACCTTGGCGGGGTTGACCATGCCGGACAACGCGAGCCCCAAGCCAAACAGGACGCCGCAAGCCAAGCTAACCAGCCGGTTCATCACAGTTTCTCCAGCGCGACGGTGATCATTGCCGCCACCATGAACAGGCCGGTGGCAATCAGGGATCGCGGCGACAGTCGGGCCAATCCGCAAACTGCGTGACCACTGGTGCAGCCGTTGCCCAGGCGTGAGCCAAAGCCGACCAGCAAGCCCCCGGCGATCAGCAACACAGGGGAATGGGTGAGCGAAATCGCTGCATCGCCCTGCTTGGCCAACAGATAAAGACCCAGCCCCAACGGCATGCCCAACAAGAGCAGGGCGTTGTCTGTAGATTGATAGAACCGGGCGACAATGCCGCTGACGCCCATGATGCGTCCACGCAGCAGCATGAACAGGCCCGCGGCCAGACCGATCAGAACGCCGCCCGCCAGGGCGGTCAGCAAATCGCTGACAAGATGGGACACTGAAATATCCTCCGTTAATATTAGAAATCTATTATATTTAGAAAATCTTGTCCAGAGGCTTTTGGGGCAACCGGTTGCAACCCCACAGGGCAATGCCCACCTTTCGTTTCATCACCAATTTTATCGGATGATTTTATTGGGGAGGACACAATGAGGCATTCAGCAATCCTGGCTGCGACTGGGTTTGTCGCCGCTCTTGTGGCAAGCGCTCCGGCGCAGGCCGGTGATGTGCGTCAGGAATTTTCTACTGCCATCACCCATGCGGGTATGGCGGCATCGGCACCGGACTTGAACGGTGTGCGTATGCATATGCATCACGTCATGAACTGTCTGGCTGGGCCGGGCGGAACCGGCTATGACCCGGCCATGGTCGATCCCTGTAAAGGACAGGGGGCTGGGCTGATCCCGGATGCTGCAGCACCCAAGCGGGCCGATTTGACGGCAATCTTGGAAAAGGCCAGTGCTGCCAGTGTCGCCATGGATTACGACGCGGCCAAGAAACAGGCAGGCGGCGTGCAGGACGCTTTAAAACGCGCCGCCAGCGGGTCTTGAGATTTCTTCAAAAGCAGAAAAAAGAAGGCCGACGCCCGGATCGGGTGTCGGCCTTTTAAGGCTGTCGGGGACGCGTCACCGTCCCTCGAAGGAGATTGAAGAAAGTTCGTCTGCCTGTCTGGCTGGCGCGGCGGTGTCTCGCGCGTCAAACCGGGGCAGGAGAAACGTTCCGCTTCGCATTGCAGCATATGCCCTTGGTTAGGGCTGTCAATATCTGGATGTCGGTTGCGGCAACGAATCGCAAGATATAGTGATTATAACCTTATAAAAAATAAGGTCATAAAACTGTAATAGTTGTGCAATGACCATTATGGCTCTCGTCAATAAGGAAATGCCCCCTTTTTCTTAAGGCTGTCTCATGCCATGGTATTACCGGGGAACCGATCCTGGGCGGGGTCCGGGTTCCCGAAACGGAGTACAGGAAATGGGGGCGGTTCGAACCATGTTGCGGGGCTTGTGCGTCGGTTTGGCGGCGCTCTTTTTGCCAACTCTGGCCCATGCGATCGATTTGACGCCCGCCGAGCAGGATTATCTGAAGGCCCACCCCAAGATCACCTATTGCGTCGATCCCGACTGGGAACCGTTCGAGATCATTGACGGTCGTGGTCAGCATTATGGCATTGCCGCCGATCTGCTCAATCTGGCGGCGACCCGCGCCGGGGTGCAGTTGGAACTGGTCAAGACCAAGGATTGGGACGAAAGCCTGCAGGCGTCGCGGGAAGGCCGCTGTCAGATGCTGAGCTTCCTGAACCAGACCGCCAAGCGGGATCAGTGGCTGTTGTTCACTGATCCTCTGTTCATCGACAGCAACGTCTTCATTACCCGCGAAGATCATCCCTTCATCATTGATCCCGGCAGCTTGGCCAGCGAAACCATCGCGCTGCCGTCGGGCACTTCGATCGAAGAGCGAATTCGCCGCGACTATCCCAATCTGGCGGTGGTCATCACCGGATCGGAAGATCAGGCCATTGCCATGGTCTCGGAAAAGCGCGCCCATATGACCATGCGTTCGCTGATCATGGCGGCCTATACCATTCGCAAGGACGGTCTGTTCAATCTCAAGGTTTCGGGGCAGGTGCCGGGATACGAAAACCGCCTGCGCATCGGCGTGCTTAAGGATCAGCCGATCCTGCGCGATATCTTCAACAAAGCCATCGCCACCATCACGCCGGTCGAGCGTGGCCAGATCGTCAATCAGCATATTTCGGTCAATGTGGAGACCGCCATTGACTATCCTCTGATCGTCAAGATCGTCGGCGGTTTCCTGGTGGTGCTGGCGTTTATCGGGTTCTGGAGCTTCAAGCTGAAGCGCCTTAACCGCGAACTGAAGCGTCTGTCCCAAACCGACAGCCTGACCGGGCTTTACAATCGCGGCAAGCTCAGCAGTCAGATGGCGTTAGAGATTGAGCGCGCGGTTCGCTATGGCCGCTCTTTCTCGGTGATCATGATCGACTTTGACCACTTCAAGGCCATCAATGACGAATTTGGTCATATGACCGGCGATCTGACGTTGTCGGCCTTTTCCAAAATCGCCAAGCAGAACCTGCGGACTTTGGATTGCGTTGGTCGCTGGGGTGGCGAGGAATTTCTGATCCTCTGTCCCGAAACCGATCTGGAAAACACCATCATGCTGGCCGAGCGTCTGCGGGTGGCGGTGCGGGCCCACCATTTCCCCAGCCGCAAGCGTCACACCATCAGCGCGGGCGTGGCGACCTTTGTTGCGGGTGACGATGCCGACAGCTTGTTGTTGCGGGCCGACTCGGCGCTCTATGACGCCAAAAAGGGCGGACGCGACCGGGTCTGCCACCAGTAAGGGATCAGTCCAAAGCCTCGGTCAGGAACAGCATCACTGACAATCCGCCGTGCGAGATCGGGGCCGACGGCGGACCAAACGGCAATCCGGTGGCATGGGCCAGACCGGCTTCATTGGTGATGATGCCAACCCGCCAGCCGCTGAAATTCAGCCGCAGCCGTTCCCCTAAAGCGTGATAGAGCCCGCCCAGACGCTTCTTGTCGCCGATGCGGTCGCCATAGGGCGGATTGACGATCACCAGACCAGGCGGACCGGGTGGAGCTTCCAGCGCGCCGACCGGGTTTTGCTGAAAGACAGTCAGTTCCGACAGATCGGCGCGCGTGGCGTTGGCCTTGCTCATTTCGATCGCGCCCGCGTCACGGTCGCTGCCATAGAACTTCAAGTCGGGGGTGGCGGTGCGACCGCCTTTGCCGCGTAAGCTTTTCCAGGCAGCAGGATCAAAGGTCGCCAATTGTTCAAAGGCGAAGCGCCGTGACCGTCCGGGCTTAAGGCCAGTGGCGATTTCCGCCGCTTCGATGACAAAGGTGCCCGATCCACACATGGGATCCAGAACCGGCTCGGTCCCCTGATAGCCGCACATCCGCAGGAACAGCGCCGCCAGATTTTCCCGCATGGGGGCCTTGTTGACGGCTTCCTTGTGATTGCGCTTATGCAGCGCCTCGCCTGAAGTATCGACGCTGACGGTGCACAGATCATCTTCAATGCGGACCTTGATCACCACATCGGCGTCTTCGGCGATGGGGGCGCCCAGTTCTTCGTGGATCGCCCGCTCGATGCGTTGGGTCGCCGCTCCCGCATGGTAAATGCGCGAGGTTTTGCACGACGCTTCGACCCGCACCGGCACGTCGGGGCGTAAAACATCTCCCCACGCCACCTTGCGCGCCCGCTTGTCCAACTGGGCCAGATGCAACGCCCTGAACTGGGCGAAGCGGGCCAGGATGCGGCTGGCGCCGCGCAGTTCCAGATTGGCCCGCCAGACATCGGCCCAGCCGCCTTGAAACGTCACCCCGCCCTTGACGGCGACGGGGGCGGGAAAGCCCATCTCGGCGGCTTCGGCGCATAAGGCGCGTTCCAGACCGGGGGCAGTGACAAGAAAGATTTCAAAGGCGGTTTGATTGGTCATGGGGCGATGGGTAGCACGACCAGACCGCTTTGGGAAACGCCAAACACATGCGATCCGGCCGATCTCGCAGCATCAATGGGGGTTGAACGGGGGCTTTCTCCGTTGACCTGAAGGGTGGAGAGGGGGAAATCTTTAGTATCCGCTCATGTGAAATACGGGGCGCTTACCATGATGATTTTTATTCCTAGAAACTTAATTAAATACCCATCCCCATGGATGGACTTTCCTGATTTTGTAAGTTTCTGGGGTCATCTGGCTTTTATCTAAGTGGTTTCATAGTCACGCCTGCATGGGATGGGGGATTCATGTTTACGCAGCATTTCATTTCTGGTCTTCCGCGCGCGGGTTCGACCATGTTGTCTGCGATCTTGCGGCAGAATCCTCGGTTCCACGCAGGTATTTCCAGCCCGGTTGGCAGCTTGTTTCAGGCCATGCTGCGCAATTTCAGCGCTGGTTCGGAATGGGGGGCGGTGATCGGTCACGAAAAGCGCCGGGCGCTGCTGTCGGGATTGTTCGCCAGCTATTACTCGGACCTTGAGCCGGGGCGTGAAGTGGTTTTCGACACCAATCGCATGTGGCCCGCCAAGCTTTCTGCGGTCACGGATCTGTTCCCCAATGCCAAGATTATCTGCTGTGTGCGCAATGTGGCTTGGGTCATGGACTCGATCGAGCGGATCTATCGGTCCAACCCCTATGAGAACACCCTGCTGTTCAATGACGATACCGAACGCAACACGGTCTATAGCCGCGTCGATACCCTGGCCCAGCGGGACCGGCTGGTGGGGTTTGCCTGGGCCGCTTTGAAAGAAGCGTTTTATGGGGAACAGGCGTCATCGCTTCTGTTGGTGGATTACGATCTGCTGACGGCGGTTCCCGCCAAGGTCATGCCGCTGATCTATCAGTTTCTGGACCAGCCCTATTTCCAGCACGATTTCGACAATCTGGTCTTTGATGCGCCTGAATTTGATCAGGCTTTGGGCGTGCGGGGCCTGCATACGGTTCGTCCCAAGGTCGAGGCCAAGCGCCGCCAGACCATTTTACCGCCCGATCTCTTCGAGAAATATAGCGCCTTGAATTTCTGGCAGGACGTTTCCGGCAGCCAGGCCAACGTTATCGCCATTCAACAGCCCGTCTGAGGATTGGAAGAATGACCAAGATTTCTTCGCACCAGTTGCGTTTGCGTTCGGCCCGTTTGCGCCCGGTGATCCTGGCGTTGGAGCCGCGCATGATGTTTGATGGTGCCGCTGCTGTTGATGCGTCCCATGCGGTCCTGGCCGCCGCCAAGGCAAGCGATGCGTCCCATCATGACGCCGCCCCGCAGGATTCCGCCGTCAAGGCCGCAACATCCAGCGTTGCGCCGGAAACGCCGACAGCAACGGCGCAAACCTCTGGGGCAGGTGACAGCAGCGGCCGCGTGGTGGTGGTCGATTCCCGTGTCCCCGACGCCGCGACATTGCTGAACGGACTGCCCCCCGGCACCGAGGTGATTTATATCGACCGAGGCTCGGACGGGTTGACGCAATTGTCCCAAGCCTTACAGGGGCGGACCAATCTGAGTTCCATCAGCATTCTGGCCGAAGGGTCGGATGGCAATTTCTGGCTGGGAAACAGCTTTGTCACCAAGGATGCCCTGGATAGCCATGTTCAGGATTTAAAGGCCATCGGCGCGGCCTTGAAGCCGGGCGGCGATCTTTTGGTTTATTCCTGCAATCTGGCCGCGGATGCCGATGGGGTTGCCTTTGTCGATCATTTGGCCGACCTGACTGGGGCAACGGTTGGCGCTTCTTCCAACCGCACGGGTAGTGCCGCGTTCGGCGGCGATTGGACGCTGGAGATATCAACCGGCAGCATCGAGGACACCCGTCCGTTTTCCGATGCGGCGATCTCGGCCTGGAACCATGATCTGTCCACCATCACCGTAACCAACAACAACGATAGCGGGACCGGATCGCTGCGCAGCGCCCTGAACTCGGCTCAAAACGGCGATACCGTGACTTTCAGCAGCGGGATGACCATCAATCTGACCAGTGGAGTGCTTTATATCTCGGCCAATATTACCGTCAATGGTGATGTGAATGGTGATGGGACGCCAGATGTTACCGTAGATGGTCAGTATAAATCTCAGATTTTCTGGATTGGGTCTGGGACTGCAACTAATTTGGGAAATGTTAATATCAATGGTCTTATTATAAAACATGGGTTAATCAGTGGGTCTGGTTCTGGTTATTATTCTTATAATATTGATGCTTATGGTGCTGGTATTGGGATTCATAATTCAACTGTAACTATTGATCATTCTGTTATTACGGAAAACTATGCCAGTGGCGGCGGCGGTGCCGCGCGGTATCAGTCGACAGTCTATGCCGGCGGCGGCGGCGGCGGCGGGGTGTTTGGTTCCGGTGGCGGGAACGGCGGCGACATTTCATCTCAGTATAAGGGGCAATCTGGCGGGAATGGGGTTGGCGGAAATGGCGCGAATGCCGTTGGCGGTATACAGGGCACTATTAACGGTGGGGGTGGTTCGACCACGGGCGGTCTTGGGGGGGCGATGCTGGTTTCTCCCTCCTCCTATGGGCAGGGAGGGGGCGGCGGCACAGCGGGCAACACGTCTGGGGCGCATCCGTCAACGACCACCATCGGCGGCGGCGGCGGTGGGACAAGCGCTTCTAGCAGTTCAGTGCTTGTCCAGTCGGGGGGCAACGCAGTCGGGGGGATCTATGTCGACGCCTCTTCTGTTCTGACCCTTATGCGCAGTTCGGTTACCAACAATCTGGGGGCCGGCGGTGGCGGTGGTGGAAATAGCGATGGCAATAACGCGTCGGGAAGTGGTGGTGCTGGTGTCGGTGGCATTCTGGTGCTGGGGGCGTTGCAGTACGACAGCACGGTCTTTGCCACGGGCCTGAACAGTACCGATTATGGAAATTACGGGGCCGGCGGTAAACGGGGAACCAACTCGGGCGGATCTTACGGCCAGGATGGTACTGGCGACAATTTGGGGAAGGAAAACGTTACTCTGTTGAGTGGCGGTACGGCTCAAGCTTTTACTTTGCCTGCGGTCAGTTCGATTGTGCGGACCGGTTCCCAGGTGACCAAGGGCGGGTCGGGTCTGGATTACACCGTGACCTTCAGTCAGGCGGTCAATGGTGTTACGGCGGATGATTTCCAGGTGGTCAAGGGGGCGGGTGTCAGTGGCACCCCGGTCATTACCGTGACGGCGGGCGGCGACGGATCCAGCAGCTATACCGTCCATGTTGCCGGTTTGTCGGGCGACGGCTCGGTCGAGTTGGACTTGAACAGCAGCGGCACCGGCATCGTTGCGACGTCCAACACCAGCCTGCCGATCAATGGGGGCTATACCAGCGGTCAAACTTACACCCTGGACAACACCGCGCCGGTCATCACCTCGGTCACGTTGGACAAGTCGGCCTATAAGCTGGGCGACACGGTGACGGTGACGGTCAACACCGCTTATGACGGCAACGGCGCTTATCAGATGTCGGCCAGCACGGTGGACGGCGTCAGCCTGGG
>JASLCK010000366.1 GCA_030151865.1 Rhodospirillaceae bacterium
TGGTTTCGACATCCCCCCACCCTCGATCCCTCCCCGCGAGGGGGAGGGAAGATAAGGATGCCACCGCCAGAACTCCCTGAGCGTAGCGAGGGGGGAGGAAGATCAGGATGTCGCCGTCAGGACGTCCGGAGCGCAGCGACTAGCGCGTTGAGCGCGCCGCAGCGAAGCGGAGGGAAGGCAAGGGCGCGGATGCGCCCGCCCGCCGCCTGAGGGGCACATAAAAAAACCGGGCATTTCGCCCGGCTTTTTTTGATCTTACAAAATTTTCCCTGGGTTCATCAGGCCCTTGGGATCAAGGGCGGCCTTGATTTTGCGCATGATGTCCAGTTCCAGCGAAGCCTTGTAGTGGGCCAGTTCGCCCTTCTTCAACTGGCCGATACCGTGTTCGGCGCTGATCGAGCCGCGCAGGTCCACCACGATGTCGTGGACGATGCGGTTCATCTCTTCCCAGCGGGTCAGGAAGGCCTGCTTGTCGGCCCCCTTGGGCTGGCTCAGGTTGAAATGGATATTGCCGTCGCCGACATGGCCGAAGGGAATGACGCGGGCGTCGGGCATGGCGGCCAACACGCCTTCGGTGGCGCGGCGGATGAATTCCGGAACCGAGGAGGTGGGAACCGACACGTCATGCTTGATGCTGCCGCCCGCACGCTTTTGCGCTTCCGGCACGCCTTCGCGGATGCGCCACAGGCCCAGGCGCTGTTCCAGCGAATTGGCCAGGACGGCGTCCATCACTTCACCCGCTTCGATAGCTTCGCCCAGCAGGGTTTCCAGGCTTTCCTGCAAACCGGCATTGGGGCGCGAGGTGGACAGTTCGATCAGCACATACCAATCATAGGGTGCGTCGAAGGGATCGCTAACGCCCGGAACATGTTCCAGGTCCAGTTCCAGACCCGATCGGCCCACCAGTTCAAAGGCGGTGACCTGATCGCCGGTGGCGGCGCGGGCGCGCGACAGCAGCTTCAGGGCCGAGTCCAGATCGGCCAGGGCGCAGAAGGCCGACTGGATGTCCTGCGGCTTGGGGTAAACCTTCAAGACGGCGGCAGTGACGATGCCCAGGGTACCTTCGCCGCCGATGAACAGATGCTTCAGGTCATAGCCGGTGTTGTCCTTGCGCAGGATGCGCAGGCCGTCCCAAATCTGGCCGTCGGGCAGCACCACTTCCAAGCCCATCACCAGTTCGCGGGTGTTGCCATAGCGCAAAACGCCCGAGCCGCCGGCATTGGTCGAGATATTGCCGCCGATCTGGCAGCTGCCTTCGGCGCCCAGCGACAGCGGGAAGAAGCATCCGGCGTCATCGGCCTTTTGCTGAATGGTTTGCAAGACCACGCCCGCATCGACGGTCATGGTGAAATTGACCGGGTCGATGGTGCGGATTTTGTTCATGCGCGACAGGCTCAAGATCACCTGTTGGCCGCTGGTGTCGGGGGCTGCGCCGCCGCACAGGCCGGTATTGCCGCCCTGGGGGACGATGGCCACGCCTTCCGCGGCGCAGATCTTCACCACCTCGGCCACTTCGGCGGTCGAGCCGGGGCGCACCACGAAGCGGGCGGCGCCATGGTACAGGCCCCGCTCCTCTTCCAGAAAGGGGGCCATTTCGGAGGGTTCGGTCAGCAGGCCGTTGGGCCCGACGACGGCGCGGATGCGAGACAGCAGATCTTCGGTCATGGTCTGTCCGATGTACGCTTTGACGCCGCCGGGCGCAAGAGGGCGATTAGCCTTTCCGCGAACTGGTTTTGTCCAGCAGATAGGCGATGGAGCGGTAAGGCACGCCCGAATGGCCGGAAAGGCCGATTTCGCAGGTGCGGTTGGACGAATAGCCGCCCGCACATCCCTGGGGCACCGACTTGCTCAAATGGCGCAGGGCGTGGTCGTTCAATTCGGGTGTGGTAAAGCCCTTGTCACCCGCAAAGCCGCAGCAGCCGACGCCATCGGGGATGATCACCGTGTCGGCGCAAGCCTTGGCGATGGCGATTAATTTATCGTCCTGGCCCATGCGGCGGCTGGAACAATTGTGATGCAGCAGCACCGGGGCCTTGTCCTTGACGATATCAAGCCGGGGCATGACCTGATCGTGCAGGAATTCCACGCTGTCTAAAATGGTCAGCTTGCCCGCCAGTTCCCGCTTCAGCCGCAAGGTGCAGGCCGATGCGTCCATGACGATGGGGTGCTTGCCGTTGTCGCTGGCGATGCGCAGGGCGGCTTCCATCTCGGCGGTTTTCTCGGCCGCCAGATCGTTCATGCCTTTGCTTTCAAACGACTGGCCACAACATAGCCCATCCATACGCTGGGGCAGGATGGGGGCGAATCCAGCCTTGACCATCAGGCTTTGCAGCACGTCGGGCAGATGGCGGCTGTCCTGATCGTCCAAGCCCGGTCCCATGGCGCGGTTGGCGCAACTGGGCATGTAGACCACCTTTTGCCCCGAACTGCCTGTACTGACAGTGTGCTGGCGAATGGCCGGGGCAGGGGTGGGCAGACCGGCGGTCAGGCGCGGCAGCCGGTTACCCGACAGTTTGCGGAACGCCCGCGACAGACCGATGGTGGCGTCGGTGCCAATGATGTTGGCCGACAGGCGCACCACCCCCAGACCCAGACGGGCGGCGGTCATCACCGCGCCGAAATGCCGGGCGGTAAAGCGGCCCTTGGCGATTTGCCCCTCGGTCAGTTTGGCGGCGCGCACCGCCTTGGTCAGAAGGCCGGTTTCGATGCCGACCGGGCAGGCGGTGGCGCACAGGCCGCAGGCGGCGCAGGTGTCCAGCCCTTGATAATCATAAAGGGCGCGCAGCGCCGGGGCGGCGTCACCTTCGGCTTCGCGGCGGCTGATCTCGCGCCAGCCGACAATGCGTTGACGCGGTGACAGGGTCAGGCCGTGCGACGGGCACATCCGTTCGCAAAAGCCGCATTCCATGCAATTGTCCACCATGGCATGGGCGGCGGGCATGGGCTTCAGATGGTCGATATGGGCCTTGGGGTCCTGGTTCAGGATGACGCCGGGGTTCAGCAAAAGCTGGGGATCCAGCAGGCGTTTGATATCCCACATCAGGCCATAGGCTTCACGGCCCCATTCCAGTTCGACAAAGGGAGCCATGTTGCGCCCGGTGCCGTGTTCGGCCTTCAGCGAGCCTTCATACTTGGTGGCGACCAGTTCGCAGATGTCGTCCATAAAGGCGCTGTAACGATCGATCTCGGCGGCGCTGTCGAAGTCCTGGGTAAAGACGAAGTGCAGATTGCCGTCCAGGGCATGGCCGAACAGGATCGCCTCGGTATAGCCATGCTTGACGAACAACGCTTGCAGGTCCAGCGCCGCCTGGGCCAGGTCTTCGATGCGGAAGGCGACGTCTTCGGTGATGACGGCGGTGCCGATGGGACGTACCGCGCCAACGGCGGGCAGCATGCCCTTGCGGACTTTCCACAATTTGCCGAATTCCGCCGGGTCGGCGGTGAAGCGGGCCGGGAACAGTTGTGGGTGCGCGGTCATGGCCGCTTCCACCGCGGCGATGTTGGCGGCCAGGGCGTCGGCGTTCTCGGCGCGGGTTTCCACCAACAGGGCGGTGGCCTGATCGGGCAGGCCGATAATCTCGGCGGGCATGCCGGGCTTATCCTCGACCGATCGCAAGGAGGCGCGGTCCATCAGCTCGACCGCCGCCACCGGGCATCCCTTCAAGGTCTGCACGGCGCGGCAGGCAGCGGCCACGTCGGCAAACAGCATCAAGGCGCTGGCCTTGTGGGCATGCTCGGCCACGGTGCGGTACACCACTTCGGCGATAAAGCCCAAGGTGCCTTCGGACCCGATCATCAGATGTTGCAGGATGTCGATGGGGTCTTCGAAATCCACCAGGGCGTTCAGGCTATAGCCGGTGGTGTTCTTGATGGCGAACTTGCGGCGGATGCGCTCGGCCAGGGTGGGATGAGACCGGGCCTGACGGCCCAGTTCGGCCAGGCCGTCCAGCAAGGCAGCGTGACTGACCCGAAACGCCGCGACACTGGCGGCGTCACCGGTATCGACCAAAGTGCCGTCGGCCAAAATCAGGCGCATAGACATCAAGGTCTGATAGCTGTTTTCCGACGTGCCGCAACACATGCCGCTGGAATTGTTGGCGGCGATACCGCCGATCTTGGCTGAATCGATCGAGGCCGGATCGGGGCCGATCTTGCGGGCAAAGGCCGCCAGTTTGCGGTTGGCATCGGCCCCGATCACGCCCGGCTGCAGGCGGATGGCCGCGCCCTGGCGTTCAACCGTCGCCTTGGTCCATTGATCGCCCAGAATGACCAGAACCGAATCGGTGATGCTTTGCCCGGAAAGACTGGTGCCCGCCGCACGGAACGTCACCGGCGCGCCGACTTTGCGGCAGGCCGCCAGCAGGGCCTTGATCTCGGCTTCGCTTTCCACCTTGGCGACGATCTGGGGAACCAGCCGGTAAAAGCTGGCATCCGTGCCATAGGCCAGGGTGCGCAAGGGGTCGGTGATCAGCCGATCCGCCGGAATATGGTCGGCCAGCGCCTGTTTGAGGGCGGTGTAATCGATGGCGGGCATGTCTTGGACTCTTTCTTTTGATCCCTGAATGGAGCCGCCTGGACGGCGGTCTGTCAATTAATTTTATGCTCTTTTCAATCTTGGTAAAAAAAGTTATCCAATAATCTGATTTTGGTCAACTCCGGTATGAATTGCTATGTCCAGCGCTCCTCCGATCAAGAAGTTGCTTGTCGCCAACCGCGGCGAAATCGCCATCCGCATCTTCCGCGCCGCCACCGAATTGGGGATCGGCACCGTGGCTGTCTATAGCCAGGAAGACCGCTTTGCCCTGCATCGCTTCAAGGCTGATGAAAGCTATCTGATCGGGCGCGGCAAAGGCCCGATCGAGGCTTACCTGTCCATCGACGAAGTGATCCGGGTGGCCAAGCAGGCGGGGGCCGACGCGGTGCATCCGGGCTATGGCTTTCTGTCGGAAAACCCCGACTTCGCCGATGCCTGCCGCGCTGCCGGGTTGATCTTTATCGGGCCGTCGGCCGACGTGATGCGCCTGTTGGGCAACAAGGTGGCGGCACGCAATCTGGCGGTCAGCGCCGGGGTGCCGGTCATGCCCGCCACCGGGCCGTTGCCCTATGACATCGCCCAATGTGCCGAACTGGCGGCGGGCGTGGGCTATCCCCTGATGCTGAAGGCCAGTTGGGGCGGCGGCGGGCGCGGCATGCGCGTCATCGAAAACGCCGAGCAGTTAGAGGAGATGATCACCACCGCCCGGCGCGAAGCCAAGGCGGCGTTCGGCAATGACGAGGTTTATCTGGAAAAGCTGGTGCGCCGCGCCCGCCATGTGGAAGTCCAGATCATCGGTGACAGCCACGGCACCCTGGTGCATCTGTTCGAGCGCGATTGTTCGGTGCAGCGGCGTAATCAAAAGGTGATCGAGCGCGCGCCCGCTCCCTATCTGGATGATGCGGGCCGCGCGCCCTTGTGCCAAGCCGCGCTGACGCTGGCCCGCGCGGCGGGCTATCAGAACGCGGGTACGGTCGAGTTCCTGATGGATGTGGACAGCGGGGCCTTTTACTTCATCGAGGTCAATCCCCGCATCCAGGTCGAACACACCGTGACCGAGGTGGTCACCGGTGTCGATATCGTCAAGGCCCAGATCAGGATTGCCCAGGGCGCGGCGATTGGCGGCCTGGGTGGCGGCCAGGACGCGAGCGATTGCGGCGTGCCGCCCCAGGATCGCTTGCGCCTGAACGGTCACGCCATCCAATGCCGCGTCACCACCGAAGATCCCGGCAATAACTTCATTCCCGATTATGGGCGCATCACCGCCTATCGCGGGGCCAACGGCTTCGGCATTCGCCTGGATGGCGGCACCGCCTTTTCCGGGGCGTTGATCACCCGCCATTATGATTCGCTGTTGGAAAAGGTCACGGCCTGGGCGCCGACGGCGGCGGAAGCCATCGACCGCATGGACCGCGCCTTGCGGGAATTCCGCATTCGCGGCGTTG
>JASLCK010000368.1 GCA_030151865.1 Rhodospirillaceae bacterium
TGACCCGTTTTGACGCCAGCCGCTTCGATGCTGAAATCACCATCGCCCCCATTCATCACAAGGGTCATCCGGCTGTTGAAGTCATCGTGCGCGACATCACCGAACGCAAGATCGCTGAACGTCAGCACCGTCTGGCGGCAGCGGTGTTCGACACCACCGACGAAGCCATGCTGGTGACCGATGCCGACAACAAGATCGTCGCCGTCAATCCGGCGTTCGAACGCGTCACCGGTTACGACGCCGCCGAGGTCGAGGGGTTGAACCCCCATGTGCTATCGTCGGGCCGACATGACAAACATTTCTTTGCCGAGATGTGGACCGAGTTGCAGCAGGCCGGACATTGGCACGGGGAAATGTGGAACCGCCGCAAAAGCGGCGAAGTCTATGTGCAGCGCCTGACCTTGTCGCTGATCCGCGACGCCGAAGGCCGGGTGGTCAACCATGTTGGCGTGTTCAGCGACATCACCGACGAAAAGCAGGAAGCCGAACGCATCCGTTATCGCGCCAGCTATGACGCGCTGACCAGCCTGCCCAACCGGGCGCTACTGCATGACCGCCTGCAACAGGCTTTGGCCAAAGCCTGTCGAGAAACCAATCATTTGGGGGTGTTGTTTCTGGATCTGGATGGCTTCAAGCCGGTCAATGACCGTTGGGGCCATCTGACCGGCGATCACCTGCTGGTGGCGGTGGCCGAACGGCTGCGCGCCTGCGTGCGGGAAAGCGACACCGTGGCCCGGCTGGGCGGCGACGAATTCGTCATCCTGCTTCCCGACATCATGGGGCGCAACGATGCCGAAACCGTGGCGCAGAAAGTCATCTCGGCACTGGGCGAACCTTTTGTTCTGGGCGACGTCTGCGCGCATATCGGCACCAGCATCGGGATTGCCATGTATCCCGAACATGGTCAGTCAGGCCCGTCCCTGGTCAATGCCGCCGATCACGCCATGTATGCCGCCAAGCAAACCGGCAAGGGTCGTTTTGTCTTCGTTGCCTCTGATCTTAAAGAGCAAGACGACAACCCCGATGATGATGGCAGCATCCCGCCCCTGCTGGCCACCGGCTAGAGTTCTTTCAGAGTAATATCTGAAATCCCCTTTTAGCGCTGTTTCCAGCTTTGGCTTTCGCTGGGCAGCGGGGTGCCTTGCTTCCAGCCCTTGGCCAAGCGGTCGCCTTCGCGCACTTGTACGGGCGTCAATTGGCGGGCCAGGGCTTCCTTGTCCACCAGGGCGCGTTCCCGTTCGCCCCGATCCACCAGAATTTTATTGTAGGCATAGGCCAACACCAGATTGCGCTCCAGCAGGACGCCCCGGTCGTACAGGAAAGCCAGTTGGCCGATGGCTTGGCGGTGCCCCTGCTGGGCGGCGCGGCGCAGCCAGGATAGGCCCAAGGCCGTGTCGTCGTGCAGGTATCGGGTGCCCAGGGCGAATTGCGACGGGGCATAGCCTTTTTCCGCTGCCTGCAAATACCAAAACAGCGCCATCGAACGATCCAGCTTAACGCCGCGTCCCTCGTCATAGAACTGGGCCAGATTGTGTTGTGCCAGGACGTTGCCCTGGTCGGCGGCTTGGCGGAACCAAATGGCGGCCTGATCGTCGTCCTGCTCGACCCCATCGCCATAGGCGAAAGCTTCGCCCAGGCGCTCCTGCGCACGGGGATCGCCCTGGTCGGCCAGACCGCGCAAGACATCCAGATCGGCAGCAGCCAAGGCCGGTTGCCCCCAACCCCACATCAGCAATACCGCCCACAACCGCCAAAACCGAACCGAACCCACCATCACACCTTCCTTTGCGGGCGGCAGTTCCGCACAGGCAAGGGGGCCCTGTCAATGCGCGGGCGCGTCATCTGATTGCTGGCGGGCATGACGGGGCAGCAAAAACACCAAGGCACAGCAGATCAGCAGCATGACCGCCCCGGCCAGCAGATTGACAGCCGTGGCGCTGCCGATGCCGCCCGATGGCAAGGACTGGTAATAGAACGTCATCATTGCCGCCGCGCCAATGCTGTTGGCCAATTGCTGTACGGCCCCCAGCAGGCCGCTGGCGCTGCCGACCTCGGCCGGGACAATGTCCCCCAGCACCACATCGAACAGCGCGCCAAAGCAGCCCCCCATCCCCGCCCCCATGGCCAGGATCGGCCAGCCGACATCCCACAAGGTCAAATCGGTGCCCCGCAACCACACCAAGCCCCACAGCCAAAAGGTCGCCGCCACAGTCACCGCCATGCCCCACAGGATCAACCTGCGCCCCAAACGCGGCACCAGCCCACCGCACAACAACGACACCAGGGCGATACCACCTGCCATGGGAGCCAACCCCAAGGCCGCGCCGGTCGGACTGGCCTTCAGCCCGTCCTGCATGAACAGAGACAACACGTAAGACAGACCATTGATGGCCGCAAAGAACACCAAAATCATGATCAGGCCGGATGTGAACCCCCGGTTTTTCAACAACGACAAGGTGATCAGCGGATGGGGGGCGGTGGTCTGGCGCAGGCAAAACAGACCGAACAGCACCAGCCCGGCCAGGATCGATCCCACCGACACCCAGCCCCAACCGCCGCTTGATCCCTCGATCAGGCCAAACATCACCCCGAACATGCTGGCGGCGAACAAAACCGACCCTAAAATCTCGACCACCACCTTGGGGTTACCGCGATCCTTGGGCAGCAGACGGGCGGC
>JASLCK010000371.1 GCA_030151865.1 Rhodospirillaceae bacterium
TGTCCCTGCGCGCGCGTACAAATTTATTATTTTGTCATTTCCCGGGGGATTCGCCATCGTGGTGCAAATCTCCCGTATGGCACCCCAGCCTTTCTTATTTTGCCCACCACAATTCAATCAGTTGGTGGGCCAACTTATCCAGACACTTGGGAGCCAAGTGTCTGGGTTGGACCACTAGAATGTCCAAGTCCGGGGCCGGAGCAATCCGGCCCTTTCTGCCCCCGCAGGAGAGTTTTATGACCGCCATCGCTTCGCAGGATCTGCTGATCTCCGACCTGCTGCCCACCTGCGCCCAGGCCGCCGCCGACGCCGGGTTGATCCGGCAGGCCGCCCGCGACGGTGTGACCGCCCTGGTCGCCCCCAACGGCAAGGTGAACGCCGAACTGCTGGAAGAACATCAGTTCGCCGCCCATGGCTTCGCCTGGCTGTGCACCTATGTCTCCGCCCTGGAACAGATGTCGGGCTGGGCCGAGCGCCTGGCCGCCGTGGGCAAGTTGGGCGAGTTGGAAAAGCTGATGGTCCAGTGCGCCTTTGGCGAATATCTGAACCAGATTTTCGGGGGCATTCCCATCAGCCAGACGGAAATCGTCCGTCCCGGCGATTTCGGCATCGACAGCGCGGGACGTCACCGTCTGCACACGCCCGCCATCATTCTGCTGCGCCGCCAGGGCAACACCGAAGCCGTGCGCGCCCGCATTGCCGAACTGATCAAGGACGGCCATTTCGGCGAGCTGGGGCTGGAAGACGAAACCCTGGAACTGATCCGCGACCAGTTCCACCGCTTCTCGGAAGAACAGGTCATCCCCTTTGCCCATGAATGGCACCTGAAGGACGAACTGATCCCGCTGGACGTGGTCAATCAGGTCGCCGAAATGGGCGTGTTCGGTCTGACCCTGCCGGAAGAATATGGCGGGTCGGGCATGGGCAAGACCGCCATGTGCGTCGTCACCGAGGAATTGTCGCGCGGCTATATCGGCGTCGGCAGCCTGGGCACCCGTTCGGAAATCGCCGGTGAACTGATCCGTCTGGGCGGCACCGAGGAACAGAAGCAGCATTACCTGCCGCTGATCGCCAGCGGTGAAATCCTGCCCACCGCCGTCTTCACCGAACCCAACACCGGCTCCGACCTGGGGTCTTTGCGCACCCGCGCCGTCAAGGAAGGCGACAGCTATAAGGTCACCGGCAACAAGACCTGGATCACCCATGCCAGCCGGTCCGACCTGATGGCCCTGTTGGTGCGCACCAATCCCGACACCAAGGACTGGAAGGGCCTGTCGATGCTGCTGGCGGAAAAGCCGCGCGGCACCGAAGAAGACGCCTTCCCCGCTCCGGGCATGACCGGCGGCGAGATCAAGGTGCTGGGCTATCGCGGCATGAAGGAATACGAACTGGGCTTCGACGGCTTCGACGTGCCCGCCGCCAACCTGCTGGGCGGCGAGGAAGGCCAGGGCTTCAAGCAGTTGATGGCCACCTTTGAATCGGCGCGCATCCAGACTGCGGCGCGCGCCGTCGGCGTGGCCCAGTGCGCCATGGAACTGGGCATGCGCTATGCCCACGACCGCATTCAGTTTGGCAAACCGCTTTACGCTTTCCCGCGCGTCTTCGGCAAGCTGGCCTGGATGGCGGTGGAAACCATGATCGCCCGTCAGCTGACCTATTTCTCGGCCCGCGAAAAAGACAGCGACCGCCGCTGCGACATCGAAGCCGGCATGGCCAAGCTGCTGGGTGCGCGCGTTGCCTGGGCCAACGCCGACAATGCCTTGCAGATCCATGGCGGCAACGGCTATGCCGAGGAATACACCATCAGCCGCGTGCTGTGCGACGCCCGCATCCTCAACGTTTTTGAAGGTGCTGCCGAAATCCAGGCGCAAGTTGTGGCCCGCGGGCTGTTAAGTCGCTAATATCCCGACACCCCGGGCCGGTCAGGGATGTTCCGGCCCGGGCAATAATAAAAACAGGCGATCAAAAACTGAAAGGCGCAGCCCCCGGGATGCGCCTTTTGTTTTTGCCTGATTGTCTGGAACTGGCTTAGCGAAGCCCCAACCGTCGATGCAGCCAAACCGCCAGCGTAACCACCAGCAGGCCGGAGAACACCACGTCCGACAGGAAATGCCCGCCCTGGGCGATGCGCACGACACCAACCAGAACCGCCCCCACAGACGCGGCAGCAATCGCCGGAACGCGCCAGCGCGGCGCGGCCAGCAAGGCGGCGGCGATCAGCCAGAAGCCCAAGGCCCCATGGCCGGAGGAGAACGAACAATTGGCCGCGCATTGGTCGGCCATCTGCAAGACCGGGGTGAAATGGGCCTGCCCGCCGAATTCCACCACCTGACCGGGACGGGCGCGGTGCCAATGATCCTTGAACAGGGCATTGACCAAAAGCCCCGGCCCCAAGGCCAGGGACGCCAGCAGATAAAGCGCCTTGCGTCCGGTCATGCCCAGCACGGCGCGCTTGCGCCACGCCGCCGCCAGACCGGCCAGAACCGCCAAAAGTGTCGCGCCGATCATCACGGGCGGCAGACCCTTCAGCACAAAGCGGCACAGCCAGAAATCGCGCCAGAAAAACCCGCGCGCCGGATCATAGAACCACCCCGACACCACCAGATCAATGCCGGGCCAGATCACAAACGGGGCCAAGACCACCAGCCACAGCAGGGCCGGATGATCCAGCAGACAGCGACAGCGGCAAGCGGCCATCAGCCATCCTCCAGATGGAACAAGACGCCGACACCGATCAGCAGCGTGACCAGCGCCGGGCTCCAGGCCGCCAGGGACACCGGCAGGGTGGAAGACAGCCCCAGGGCGTACACCACCTTGGAGAAGAAATAGAAGATAAAGCCGGAAATCACCCCGCCCATCAGGCGCATCAGCAGACCGCCCGAACGCATATCGGGCTTCAGCGAGAACACCGCCGCCACCAGCACCATGGCGCACAGCAGCAAGGGCGATGACAGCAGCGACTGGAAATAAAGCCGCTGGCGGCTGGCCGAGAACCCGGCACTTTCAAAGAACGAGATGAAGCCCGGCAGTTCCCAGAACGACACGGTTTCCGGCGAGGCGAACTTGTCTTGGATCTTGGCCAGGGTCAACTGAGTGGGGAAATTGTAGAGGTCAAAGAACTCCACTGCCTTGCCCGCCTTGAACAGACGGGTGGTGGTCAGTTCGAAGTGACCGTCCTGCAACTGTCCGACCACGGCTTCCAGCCGATAGAGAAAGTGGTCCTTGTCGTCGGACACGAAAACGCTGATGTCGCGCAGCTTCAGGTTAAAACCTTCCTGGCGCACCGAATTGGCGTGCACCACCACCTGTTCGCCGTCATGCACCTCGCGCAGCCACAGCCCGCCTTCGCTGACCTGCAAGCCGCCACCCCCGCCCGAGCGCAGGGCCAGCCGGTCCTGCAAATCCTCGTAGCGTTGGTAAAGTGCCGCCGACAGCGGGTTAAAGGCGGTGACGTTCAAAACCCCGATGATGAAGACCATGCCCAGGATCGGCGTCAGGAATTCCCACGCCGAAACCCCGGCGGAGCGGGTCACCACCAATTCGCGCGATCGGGTCAGCATCCAGAAACAGGCCATCGCCCCGATCATCACCGCGAACGGCAAGATCAGCTGGACCATCTGCGGCAGCTTATAAAGCGCCATCAACAGGATCAGCGAGAACGGCGCATTCCCATGGGTGGCGGCGCGGCGCAGCAGTTCGATCACGTCGAACAGAAAAATCAGCCCCATGATGACACCCAGCGCCCCCAGGAAAGCCACCATGAAATGCCGCCCAAGATACAGGCTGAGAATCCGAGATAACCGCATGGGACCTTTCGAAAGGGCAGAACGCCAACGCCGGGATTATAGCCATTCGGGCGCGACGCGCTATAAGATGTGCCCAACCATCGCCCGAAAAGGCGCAAAAAAATGAGGAGGAAAAGCAAATGGTGCGTCTGACCCGCATCTATACCCGTGGTGGGGACAAAGGCAAGACGTCGCTGGGCGACGGACGGCGCGTCGCCAAACATCACCTGCGCGTCGAAGCCTATGGCACCGTCGATGAAGCCAACGCCGTCATCGGCGTGGCCCGTCTGCACACTCAGACCAATGCCGAAGCCGACGCCATGCTGCGGCGGATTCAAAACGACCTGTTCGATCTGGGCGCCGACCTGTGCGTGCCGCAAACCCCGAACGAGGAAAACGCCCTGCGCGTCATCCAATCCCAGGTCGATCGCCTGGAACAGGAAATCGACGCCATGAACGCCGAACTGAAGCCCCTGACCAGCTTCATCCTGCCCGGCGGCACACCGGCGGCGACCCAGTTGCATCTGGCCCGCACCGTGGTCCGCCGCGCCGAGCGACTGATCTGTGAATTGTCGGAAATCGAACCGGTCAACCCCCTGGCCGTGGCCTATGCCAACCGCCTGTCGGACCATCTGTTCGTGCTGGCCCGCAGCATGAACAATCGGGGCGAAAACGACGTTCTTTGGACTCCCGGCGCCAACCGATGATAGTTTTGTTCAAAAGAGGGGTGCTGGTTGACAATAAAATGTCAAAGCCCTATGGTGCAGTGCAGCAAGCGGAAGTGGCTTTCCGCCCCTTCTTTTAGTTCCACCCTCCGGCGCCGCCCGGCGGCTGCCTGACTTGTTACAAGGGGCACCATGAAGGTTCTGGTCGCAGTTAAACGAGTGGTCGACTACAACGTTAAGATCCGCGTTAAGGCGGATGGTTCGGGTGTCG
>JASLCK010000387.1 GCA_030151865.1 Rhodospirillaceae bacterium
CCAGCCCCCAGGGCGTAAAAGTTTTCCATCCGGTCTTCTTCCTCAGCTTTGGGGCAGGGCGGCCAGAAAACGTCCCAGCAAATCGCGGATAAACGCCAAAGTGGCGGCATCGCTTAAGCGCCCGTCTTGAACCTTGGCCCCCACATGAGTGATGGCGATTTCCGGCAACGGGACCATGTGACACAGCATCGAGGCCAGGGTTTCCCGCAACTGGTACTGCGCACGCACGCCGCCCAAAGCTCCGGGCGACAAGGTGGCGAACATCACCGGCTTGCCCATCAGACAACTTTGAAAGGCCGGGCGGGACAGCCAATCCAGGCAGTTCTTCAAGACACCGGGCAGGCCGTGATTGAATTCCGGGGTGATGATGATGACGGCATCGGCGTCCTGGACCCGTTGCCGTCCGGCGCTGACGCTGGTGGGCAGAGCCGTTTTTTCCAAATCTTCGTTGTAATGGGGGAAGTCGCCGATGGGCAGGCTGTCAAAGCGGCAATCGGGCGGCAGCATGTCGGCGATGCTGTCTTGCACCATGCGGGAATAAGACGCGCTGCGCAGGCTGCCGACAATGCCGATGATGGTCAGGGGGCGGGTGGTCACGACCAAAAACTCCGAACAGAGGGGGATTGCCACGGCAATCGTCGGAATGGCATTTTAGAGAAATAATTGTTTTCTGCTTTCGCATTTTTGCCATTTTTTTGCGTGTGCCGGTCATCATGGGATCTCTCGCGTCTTCTTCCATCGCTGCACGGCTGATCCACCATCCGGCGGGCAGTGTCGTCGATCTGCATCGCCATCCTTGGGGACAGTTGGGGGTGGTGTTGAACGGCACCATGACCGTGATGGGGGCCGATGGAACGGAAAACCAGGGTTGGTGGCTGGCGCCGCCGGGACGTGCGGTCTGGGTCGCCCCGGATACAGACCATAGCGCCAGCTATAGCGAGGAGTCCGCGCTGGTGCAGGTGTTGCTGCCCCCGGCTTTATTCGGTGGACGATCCCTGACGGGCTGCCGGACCTTGAGCGTGCCACCGCTGCTGCGGGAACTGGCGTTGGAGGCGGCGCGTCTGTCCGATGCCGGGACAGGCGAAAGTGGTGGTTATGCTGACCTGTTGGCTCGTCTCACGGCCCACCAGATCAATCAGCCGGAAATTGGTCCGGGCTTATTTGTGCCCCAGGGGCAGGACCGCCGGTTGCGTCGGGTGACCGAGCGGCTGCATCTTCGCCCCGAACTTGATCTGCCGTTGGATCGTCTGGCGGTGGATGCGGGCAGCAGCGGGCGGACTCTGGCCCGGCTGTTCGTCGCCGAAACCGGCATGACCTTCAGCCGGTGGCGTGACCATTTGCGGGTGGTGATGGCGGTGGATCGACTGGTGCGGGGGCAGACCATAACCCAGGTGGCGTTGGATCTGGGTTATCAAAGCCCCAGCAGCTTTACCACCATGTTCACCCGTTTGCTGGGGGAGCCGCCGGGCCGTTATCTGCGCCGGATGCGGGCCGAGACCCCGCAAGAGCCTGTTTCAAACGACTGAACTGAAGAGTTCAAGCCTGTCTCGCCATGGGGGTTTCACCGTGCTATGGTGCGCCGCTTGACGGTCAGCACGGCAAGGTATCGTTTTGAGCAGCAAACCGAAAATCACCCTCAATCGCTCCACCTGGGTGCTGACGCGCCGCCTGTTGAAGGAAGGCGTGCGTCCCTATGCGGGGCGGATCTGGCTGTCCATGCTGTTCATGGCCATTGCCTCGGCGGCGACCGGGTTGTCGGCCTATCTGATGAAGCCGATCGTCAATCAGGTCTTTGTCAGCAAGAACGCCGATATGCTGTGGCCGATCGCGGGCGCGGTGATCAGCACCTTCCTGGTCAAGGGGGTGTCCAGCTATGCCCAGTCCAATCTGGTCAGTTGGGTGGGCTTGCGCATCATCGCCGACATGCAAAACCGTCTGTTCGCCCATTTGATGCGGATGGACCTGGCGTTCTTTCATGGCGGATCGACCGGCGCGCTGGTGTCGCGCTTCACGGTCGATATCAATATGATGCGCGCCGCCGTTTCCAATTCGCTGGTGGCCATCGGGCGCGACACCTTGTCGGCGCTGATTTTGATTGGCGTGATGTTCTGGAACGACTGGGCCTTGGCGGCGGTGTCGTTCTTTGTGTTTCCGGCGGCGATCCAGCCGATTGCCAAGCTGGGCAAGCGCATGCGCCGCGTCACCGTTAACACCCAGGAACAGATGGGCCTGTTCAACACCCTGTTGGAGCAAAGCTTCCAGGGGGTGCGCATGGTCAAGGCCTATGGGATGGAACTTTACGAGCAATCGAAGATCGCTTCGATTTCTGAAGAAGTGTTCCGGCTGACCTTTAAATCCAGCCGGGTGCGTGCGGCCTCCAGCCCGATCATGGAAAGCCTGGGCGGTGTTGCTGTGTCGGTGGTGATCATCTATGGCGGTCATCGGGTGATCGTCGGTGAAACCGATCCGGGCGCGTTCTTCTCCTTCATGACGGCCTTGCTGATGGCGTATGAGCCGGTCAAGCGTCTGGCCAATCTGAACACCGACTTGCAGGCGGGCATGGCGGCGGCGGAACGGCTGTTTCAGTTGCTCGACAGCGAGCCCACCATCAACGACCGTTCCGATGCCGCCGAGTTGCAGGTTAATGGCGGGGCGATCCGCTTTGACGATGTCCACTTTGCCTATGAAGCCGACAAGACCGCCCTGAACGGCTTGTCGCTGGATGTGCCTGCGGGCAAAAAGGTGGCCCTGGTGGGGGCGTCGGGCGGCGGCAAAAGTACTATTCTGAACCTGATCCCGCGCTTTTATGATGTGGGGTCGGGCAGCGTCGCCATTGACGGCCAGGATTTACGTGATGTCACCATGGCGTCGCTGCGTGCCCAGATTGCCCTGGTCAGCCAGGAAGTCAGCCTGTTCGACGACACCGTGCGGGCCAATATCGGTTATGGCCGGGCTGGCGCGTCGGAAGACGACATCATTGCGGCAGCCAAGAACGCCGCCGCCCATGACTTTATCTCCGCCCTGCCCAACGGCTATGACACCGTGGTGGGCGAGCATGGGGTCAAGCTGTCGGGCGGTCAGCGTCAGCGCCTGTCCATTGCCCGCGCCATGCTGAAGAACGCCCCGATCCTGTTGCTGGACGAAGCCACTTCGGCGCTGGATACCGAGTCGGAACGGCAGGTGCAGGCAGCACTGGAAACCCTGATGGTCGGGCGTACCACCGTGGTGGTGGCGCACCGGCTGTCCACCATTGTCGATGCCGATCTGATCCATGTCATCGATCGCGGCCTAGTGGCGGAATCCGGTAGTCACGCTGAATTGCTGGCGCGTGAAGGGCTGTATGCCCGCCTGTGGGCCTTGCAGTTTGCCGAAGACGGCGACCTT
>JASLCK010000411.1 GCA_030151865.1 Rhodospirillaceae bacterium
TGCCGCGCAGATGGGCCATGCCCAGATAATATTGGGCGGGGGCGAAGTTCTGATCGGCGGCGGCGCGAATCCAGCCCATGGCTTCGGCGACATTGCGCGACGGGGCCGCGCCCATGCCGTTGGGATCATTGCCCAGCAGCAGTAACGCCAACTGATAGCGGCCTTCCGGGCTGCCCAACTGGGCGGCCTTGCGCAGCCAGACGGCGGCTTCGTTCATGTTCTGGGCGACGCCCAACCCCTGACGATAGAGCGCGCCCAACGCCAACTGGCTTTCCACATTGTTCTTGTCGGCGGCGGTGCGATAGAGCTTGGCGGCCTGAGACTCGTCCTTGCCGACGCCGGTACCGGTGCGATAAAGCTCGCCCAGGGCGAACAGGGATGGGACATAGTCCTGAGCCGCCGCCTTGCGGTACCATTCCACCGCGTCTTCGGGCTTCTTATCGACGCCCTCGCCTTCCTCCAGCATCTGACCGACCTGGAACTGGGCTTCGGCCTGCCCCTGATCAGCGGCCTGCTTCAGCCACTTATAGGCCTGGGGGGAATCCACCGCCACGCCCTTGCCTTCGCGATAGGCCACGCCCAGTTCGAACTGGGCGGTGACGTTGCCCGCCTTGGCGGCTGTGGTCAGTTCGCGCACTGCACGCGCATAATCGCCGCGCGCCATGGCCTGGGTTCCCGCCGTTTCGGCGTGAAGCGGCGAACAGGCCAGAAAAGCCAGCAGGACGGCAGCGGAAGACAGGGTGCGGCGCATGGGATGGAAACTCGATGCAAAAACGGACAAGGCTTTCATTTTCCCATGCTTTGGCCAGATTTGTAAATCACCCCTTGGTGGCCAGATACAAACGATCGATCTCGACAGCCATGTCGCGATCCAGACTTGTCAAACCGCCCGCGTCATGCGTCGCCAGGGCAATATCGACGCGGTTATAGGAATTGGACCAGTCGGGATGATGGTCCATCCGTTCGGCCAGCAGGGCAATGCGGGTCATAAAGCCAAAGGCGGCGTTGAAATCAAGAAAGCGGAACGACCGGAACAGGGCCGCGCCGTCGCCGGTCGGGCCGTGATCGGCCAGGACCTGCCAGTCGGGCAAAAGGTCGGCCAGAATGCGGACATCCGCCTCGGTCAATTTGGACATTTTCGATCACCGTCAAAACTCTTTTCACATCAAGACTGTGGGCCTCCTTGGCGCGGACATCAAGGCGCGCTACCTTAAAGCCTATGACGTTATTGCAAAGCCGCCACTCCACGCCGCCCAGTCTGGCCGAGTTGGAAACCATCGCCGCCCAGGAACTGGACACCATCCCCGCCGAACTGCGCCGCCATGTGGGCGCGGTGGCGATCCGGATCGAGGATTTTCCCGACCAGGACACCGAGGAGGAAATGGACCTGGAAAGTCCGTTCGATCTTCTGGGCCTGTATCGCGGCGTCGCCCTGCCGTTCCAAAGCGTGATGGACGTGCGCACCGCCCCCGACATGATCTTTCTTTATCGCCGTCCGATCCTGGATTACTGGTGCGAAACCGGTCAGGACCTGCGCCACGTGGTGCGCCATGTGCTGATACACGAAATCGGCCACCACTTCGGCTTTAGCGACGACGACATGGACAGGATAGAACAAGAGTGAAAGACCAAAGCCTGACGCTGCCCGACAGCGTCCCGTCGCATCTGATACCCCTGCCCGCCGACCTGCTGCGCAAGCGCTGTGACCCGGCAGCCCTGGGTTTTGCCACCACCGCCGAACTGTCGCCGCTGGATCAGCCGCTGGGCCAGGAACGGGCCATCAAGGCCGTGCATTTCGCCATCGGCATGCGCTCGGCGGGCTATAACCTGTTTGCCCTGGGGCCGGAAGGCACCGGCAAGGCCACGCTGATCCTGGACTCGCTGCGCAAGGCCGCCGCCGCCCGGCCCGCCCCCAACGACTGGGTTTACGTCCATAACTTCGCCGAGCCGCACCGGCCCAAAGCGCTGTGCCTGCCGCCCGGCCGTGGTCCCGACTTCAAGCGCGCCATGGACCAGATGGTCGAGGAACTGCGCCAATCCATCCCCGCCGCCTTTGAGGCCGAGGAATATCGCGCCAAGCGGCAGGTGCTGGAAGAACAGTTCAAGGAAAGCCGCGAAGGCGCCTTCCGCGATGTCCAGCAGCGCGCGTCGAAACGCGGCATCGCGGTGATCCGCACCCCGGTCGGGCTAGCCCTGGCCCCGATGAAGGACGGCGAGGTCATCTCGCCCGACGACTTCAAGGAATTGCCGGAAGACCAGCAAATCCGCCTGAAAGCGGATATGGAGGAATTTCAGGCGGAACTGGAACAGCGCCTGTCGGACCTGCCGCAAGTAAGCCGCCGCCAGCGGGAAAAAATCCGCCAACTGGACCGCGAAACTACCGAAGCCGCCGTCTCGCACGCCATCGACGAAGCGCAAAGTCATTGGTCGGACAGCCCCGCCGTTTTAGACCATCTGGCGGCGGTGCGCTCGGATGTGATCGAACGGCTGGGCATTTTCGTTCCCCTGACCGAGGAAGAGGAAGCCGAGGACGGCGAAGAACAGACCGAACACGACACCCAGGACCCCCGCCGCGCCGCGCCCGATTCGCCGATCCTGCGCCGTTACCGCGTCAATGT
>JASLCK010000014.1 GCA_030151865.1 Rhodospirillaceae bacterium
ATGAAGCTGGCGGGCACCACTTCGTCGTCGTCACCATGCACCAGCAGAACCGGCGGACGGGCGGTGATTTCGGCGGGCAGCAATTCGGGTGAGGCCAGCAGGCCGGAATAGCCCAGAACGGCGGCGCAGGGGCGGGGGCGGCGCAAGGCGGCGTGCAGGGCCAGCATGGTGCCCTGGCTGAAACCCACCAGCAAAAGCGCATCGTCGTTCAGGCCGCGCCGGGCCAACTGATCATCGATGAAGGCGTTAAGAAGCGGCGCGGTCTGGCGCAGTCCCGCCAGGATATTGGCCGCCGAACGGTCTTGCAGGCTGAACCATTGGCGGCCAAACGGTGCCATGTCGAAGGGTTGCGGGCCGTGAGGCGCGATGAATTCGGCATCGGGCAGGCGGGTGGCGAAATAAGGCGCCAGTTGGATCAGATCGTCGCCGTCGGAGCCGACCCCATGCAGCAAGATGACCAATTGTTCGGGCGGACAGCCCGAAGCGGGGGGCGCGGATGGGCCGGAAAGGGTGCGGTCCATAAGGGCGGTTCCTTCTGCTTGGTCGATCATGGCGGCTCGGCCTTGGATTCGGGCCGATTGGTTTTATAGTGTCACACCATGACCAAGATCGTTACCCGTTTTGCGCCCAGCCCCACCGGCTTTCTCCATCTAGGACATGCCTTTTCCGCCCAGTTCGCCTATCGCGCCGCCCAAAAAAGCGGGGGGCGTTTTATCCTGCGTATCGAGGACATCGATCAAGGGCGCTGCCGTTCGGACTTCATCGACGGAATTTATCAGGACTTGGCTTGGTTGGGCCTGCGCTGGGAAGAACCTGTCCGCCGTCAGTCGGAACATCTGGCCGATTATCAGGCGGCTTTGGATCGGCTGACCGATCTGGGGTTGCTGTATCCCTGTTTTTGCACCCGCGCCGATATCGCGCGGGAAATTGCCGGGGCCGGGGCTGCGCCCCATGGTCCCGACGGCCCCCTTTATCCCGGCACCTGCCGCACCCTGGCGAAAGAGGAAGCCGATGCCCGTCGGGCCACCGGGGAGGCGTTTGCCCTGCGCCTGAACATGGTCAAAGCCAAGGCACTGGTAGGCGATCTGTTCTGGCAGGATGCCGAGGCCGGGCGGATCAAGGCCGAGCCCGAACTGTTCGGTGATGTGGTGCTGGCCCGCAAGGATGTGCCGACCAGCTATCATCTGGCGGTGACCGTCGATGACGCTTTGCAGGGGGTGACGCTGGTGACGCGAGGGGTCGATCTGTTTCCCGCCACCCATGTGCACCGCCTGTTGCAAGCGCTGCTGGGTCTGCCGACGCCCGCTTGCCACCATCATGGCCTGTTGACCGATGCCTTTGGCAAGCGTTTGGCGAAACGCGATCGGGCAGCAACATTGCAGTCCCTGCGAGAGGCTGGGACGACAGCGGCGGAAGTGCGAAGAATGGTTAAAATTGAAGATATCGAATAATCATTTATTCGTAAAATTTTAGACTTTCTTAAGCTTATTTAAAATATTTGGTCTCCTTTGGTATGGGGTCTATTGTCTTACTGAAAGTAAGGCTGTGGGGGCCAAAATGATGAGACCTTTATCACGATCCTTGATCATCTGGTCTTTGGCTTTTCTTGTTGGCCTGACCTTTGCCGCTTCGACCGCAGATTCGCGCCAGATCAATCTGGGCGGTCATAAGGGGCAGGCGGGCGAAGACCACCTTGGCCCCAATGAACTGCCCTTCAAGCTGCCTGCCAATACCGTGCAATTGCCGACCTTATCGGCCCCGGTTCTGAATGTGGGGGAAAACCGCTGGCGGGTCTTGCATGTGGACGCCTATCTGGCACCAAAGGACAGTTCCACCGCCAAGGTGATGGAAGCGATGAAAAAGATCATCGCCGCCCAGGCGGTGCAGGAACTGCCTGGCAACAGTTTCGAGACCATGCTGTCGCCCTATAGCGGTCCCAAGCAGGCGCGGGAAACCATTCACGCCGCTGCCGCCAAGGCCATCGGTCGGTCGTGGGATGGCGATGTCTATATCCGCTCGATGACGGTTTATTAATAAGGGGTCAGGCTGCCTGCACCACGTCGGCGGCAGCGTCCAGCAGGGTTTCGCGGAACAGCGCCAGAAGATGCATGTCGAGATGGCCGGGGCCCATATCCTCGGCCATAATCTTCAGGGCCTTTTCCGCTTCCATCGGCGGCTTATAGACGCGTCGATCGGTCAGCGCGCTGAAGACATCGACAATCGCCGCCATGCGGGCGAGATCGTTCAGTTGCGATCCTTGCAGGCCGAGCGGATAGCCGGTGCCGTTCAGCTTTTCATGATGCTGCTCGGCGATGGTGATGATGCCCTTGGGCAAATCGCAGGAATGGAGATACGTGCTGGAGGCATGGACATGCCCTTGCATCACCTTGAATTCTGCTTCGGTCAGGCGTCCGGGTTTGTTCAGCACTTCCAGGGGAATCGACATCTTGCCGACGTCATGCAGCAACCCGCCGCTGGCCAGGATGCGCTGATCATCCATTGACAGCCCGGCGGTGTGGCCGAACAGGGACAGCAGCGTCGCCACCCGCAGGCTGTGGGCATAGCTGTAATTGTCGTGTTCCTTGACGCCACCCAGAATGCCTTTGAAATCGCCCTTATTGACGGCCTCCACCAACGGCGCGCAGGCGTCGCTGACGGCGCTGTAGGCAATGGGCTCCCCCTTGTCGATCACGTCCGAGATGGAGTTGAAAACCTCGACCGTGTTCTTCAGGGCTTCGCGTTGCAGGGGCGGCAGTTCGTCCCATTGCAGTTCCACCGCGTCATTGATGAAGCTGGACAGGACATGCAGCAGGCTGCCGCGCCGGTAGGGCTTGGGGACATAGGCGTTGGCCCCGCAATCGTCGATCCGGCTTTGCACCATGGATTGCGGACTGTGGGAAGCGATGACCACGGGGATGTGGAACAGTTCCGGCTTGGCGCGCATCTGGCGGGTCAGCATGAAGCCGTTGATCGGACCGGCATTTTCGTCGATCAGAATGACGCTGGGGGGCACCACGGAAATACCGGCCAGAGCGTGCGAACAGTCCTTGTATTCCGCCACCGCATAGAACTGCGACAAGACGATGCTCAGTGCTTCGCGCTGGCTGTCGCTGGGTTCCACAATGGCGACCAGGGGCTTTAACGTGTTCTGGTGCAGGCTCACCGTACGTGCCTCATTTCCAATCCAGTGATCACCAGAATACCACCATGCGTCATGCGCGCTAAGGCGGAAGGGGGATGGGGCGGGGGCTTAAGCGATCAGGTGGCGGACGGCCATACTTAATGCCGCCCGCTTTGCGCCCTTATGTGGAGAGATTTGTCGGAAGGAAGAAGGCTGGGCCTTAGTCCTCGGGGTGCCAGTCATCTTCGCCCTCATCCGTATCGGCGGGCAGGGCATCCCAGTCGGGACGGTCGTTGGCGGAGGCAAAGGCATCGCTGCCGCGAAAGCCCATGGCGATGACATAGGTTTCCGCCGATTCGGCGCGGCTGGCCGGGGGCTTGGCATGGCGCACGGTCTGGAAGCTGCGCTTGAGCAGGTCCAGCAATTCCCGTTCGGTGCCGCCCTTGAACACCTTGGCGACGAACACCCCGTTGGGGGCCAGAACCTCCAGGGCGAAATGCAGGGCGACTTCGCACATATGGATGATGCGCAAATGGTCGGTGGCCGGGTGGCCGGTGGTGGGGGCCGCCATGTCCGACAGCACCACATCGGCAGGACCGCCCAGGGCCTCCTTCAGGATGTCAGGCGCGGCCTCGTCCAGAAAGTCGTGGGTCAGAACGGTCGCACCCGCCACCGGAGCCCAGTCCAGAATGTCGATGCCAACCACCTTGCCGCCGTGCGGTTCCAGCGATTTGACGCGATCCACCGCCACCTGAGTCCAGCCGCCGGGGGCGGCGCCCAGATCGACCACGCGCTTGCCCGGCTTCAGGAAGTGGAACTTGTCGTCCAACTGGATCAGCTTGAACGCCGCGCGCGACCGCCAGCCCAAACGCTGGGCTTCGATCACGTAAGGGTCGTTCAACTGGCGTTGCAGCCAGCGGGTCGAGGAGACCGTGCGTTTTTTGGCGGTCTTGACCCGTTCGGTCAGCATATGGCCCCCGGTCTTGCGGGAGCCTCCCGTCTTTTTCTTTTTCTCGGTCATGGGGATCCGTTATTCGGCCGCCGCCGTGGTCCGGTCGGCGCGCATCATCGACAGCAAAACGCCTTCACGCACGCCCCGGTCGGCGACGCGCAGACGTCCAATGGGCCACAGGCGGCACATTGCCGCCAGAATGGCGCAGCCCGCAACCACCAGATCAGCCCGTTCGGGACCGATGCAGGGGTGGTTTTCCCGTGTGTGGGAATCGGTTTCCACCAGGCTGCGGCTGGCGGCTTCCACCGCCTGAAAATCCATCACCAGGCCATCGACGGCGGCGCGGTCATAGCGGGGCAGGCGCAGATGCACCCCCGCCAGGGTGGTCACCGTGCCCGATGTGCCCAGCATTTGCACCCGCTTTTGTGCCGTCAGGCGGGCCATCTTGCCGTCCTTGTCGAACGCCCGCAGCCGGTCGGCTACCAGATCGACGACATGGGCATAGCCTTCGGGGGTTTGCAGCAGATCGCCATATTCCTCGGTCAAAGTCACAACCCCCAGCGGGGCCGAGGTCAGGTGTTTGATTTCCTCGCCCCCCGGGCGCTGGGACACTTTGACATGGATCAGTTCGGTGCTGCCGCCGCCGATGTCGAACACCAGGGCGTCGCCGATCCGGCGGTCCAGCAGCGGCGAGCAGCCGGCCAGGGCGAGGCGGGCCTCTTCCTCGGCCGAGATGATTTCCATGGCGATGCCGGTTTCCTGATTGACCCGGTTCAGGAAGTCGCGGCAATTGCTGGCGCGCCGACAGGCTTCGGTGGCGACCGAACGCAGACGGGTGACGCCGCGCCGGTCCATGCGCTGGGCGCAGGTCTTCAGGGCCGCCAGGGTCCGCAGGATGGCGTCTTCCGACAGCGCGCCCGACCCGGCCAATCCTTCGCCCAAGCGGGTGGTGCGGGAAAAGGCGTCAACCACGCGAAAGCCACTGCCCTGGGGCGTGGCCATTAAAAGACGGCAATTGTTGGTTCCCAGATCCAGTGCGGCATAGACTGTCCGATCCGACGCAATGCGTTGCGTCGGCCGACGGTGCGTCTGCCGCTGCGGAAGGCCCGCCTGTTCCAAGAACTCTAAACTCCCATCCGGGCCGTGCTTAAGGTGGCCCGTTGCAGTCGCGTCGCAGCCAAGAATGCGCGCCGAGACGAAATTTGATCGGCCATGTTAGCCGATCCGATAAGGGTTGCGAAAGGTCATTATCCATGCCTGATCCCTGTTCAGAGGGTGGAATCGGCTTTTTGCATTTTTTTCAAAATAGGACTTGGCAGCTTTTGAAAGCGCTGTTATAAGACCGGCCTCCGCGGCGAACGCTGCTTCTTCAAAAGAAAAAGCGATCGTCGATCTTGATGGGGGATCGTCTAGCGGTAGGACTACGGACTCTGACTCCGTCAGCCTAGGTTCGAATCCTAGTCCCCCAGCCAAAACTGATTTAGGCCCTGCGCAAGCGGGGCCTAAGTCGTTTTTAGGCTTATAGCGGTGCGCATGCTATATAGCGCCGGTCCCTTTCCCTTATCCGCAGCCGCAGGTTTTTCCATGAAGCATCGTCGTCCCGCTCCCAAATCGCGCGTTCAAGCCTTGCCCCGGTCGGTGGAATTGGAAATCGACAGCATCGGCGGGCGCGGCGATGGCGTGGCGCGCCATGGCGAGGATCAGGTCTTCGTTCCCGGCACCGTGCCCGGCGACAAGGTGGTGGCGCGCATCGATGGCAAGCGGGGCGAGGGGTTGGCGGCCCAACTGGTGCAGGTTCTAACCCCCGGTCCGGGCCGTGCCGATCCGGTGTGCCGTCATTATGGCACCTGTGGTGGCTGTTCTCTGCAGCATGTGGAGGCATCGCATTACGCTGCCTGGAAACGCGGGCAGTTGGTCGAGGCCATGGGGCGCGCCGGATGTGATGTGTCGCTGGTGGCTCCGTTGGTGCAGGTTGCCCCCGGTTCCCGCCGTCGCGCCGCCTTTGCCTTTTCCCGTCGTCGCAATGGGGTGACGTTGGGTTTCAACGCGCGCGCCAGCCATCAGGTGGTGGAGGTGCTGGAATGCCCGCTGTTGGCTCCCGCCCTGCTGGATATCCTGCCGTCCCTGCGTGCTCTGTTGTGCGAAGTGGTGGAGGGGGGAACCGATGGCGATGTCATCCTGACAGCCACCGAAACCGGTCTGGATATCCTGATCGAGGCGGAAGCGCGGCTGGATCTGTTCGACCGCGAAAAGCTGGCGGCTTTTGCCGATGGTCATGATCTGGCCCGGCTGTCGTGGCGGCGCCCCGGTTTGGGGTTGATCGAACCGTTGGCCCATCGTCGTCCCGCCCGCATCACCTTTGCCGGTGTGGCGGTCGAGCCTGCCCCCGGTGGCTTCCTGCAACCCTCTGTCGAGGGAGAGCGGGCGCTGTCGTCCCTGGTGTTCGACGCGGTGGCCGGACGCGGTCCGGTGGCCGATCTCTATGCGGGCTGTGGCAGCTTTACGTTTCCGTTGGCGCAGAAATCCAATGTCCATGCGGTTGAGGGCGATCAGGCGGCCATCGGGGCGCTGAAAGCGGCGTCTGACCGGGCGCAAGCCCGCGTCAGTGTCGAGGTGCGCGATCTGGCGCGCCGTCCGCTGCTGCCCGATGAATTGAAGCGCTTCCAGGCGGTGGTGTTCGATCCGCCGCGTGCCGGGGCTGCGGCCCAGGCCGAGCAATTGGCGGCGGGCGGTCCGGGTCTGGTGGTGGCGGTGTCGTGCAATCCCGCGACCCTGGCCCGCGACGTCCGTATCCTGTGCAAGGGCGGCTATCGTCTGGTGCGCGCCACCCCGGTCGATCAGTTTCCCTGGTCGGCCCATCTGGAGGCTGTCGCGGTGTTCGAGCGCGGTTAGGGGTGAATTATAGGTTTTAAAGGCAAAGGGCGACCTCCCGCGGGAGGTCGCCCTTTTTGCTGTCTGTGTGCGCGGCTCAGGCCTTAAGAGCTTGGGCGACCACCATGCGGACCCAGGCGGCGCGCGACAGCCCCAGGGCGGCGGCGCGTTCGTCGATCTGGGCAAGCTGCTCATCCTCGAAGCGGATGATGGCGGCTTCCTTGTTCTTCTTGCCCTTCTTCTTGCGCTTATCCTTGTCCTTGCCTTTGTCCTTCTTCTTGCCCTTGGCTTTGGCGTGTTCTTCCTCGGCTTCGGGGGCTGGAGGTTGGATGGGGGCGGGCTCTGGTGCGGCGACAACGGGCGCTTCCAGTGCGGGCGCTTCCTGTGCGGGTACTTCCAGCGCAGGGGCCGTTTTGGTGAGGCTGTCGGCGGCAGAGGAGGCGGGCGCGGCGTGGGTGGCTGCTTCGATGAAGTCTTCGGCAGCGCTGGCTTTGGGGGCGGGCTTGCGGCGCGGGGCGGCCGCAGCGGGACGAACAGGTTTCTTGGTGATGGTCATGGTGTCTTCTCCTGCTCCGGCGCTAAGGGCGTGGGGGAGCGGTCTCGCCGCGTCAGCGGCGATAGGTGATCAGTTTGTGGGACAGGTTGCGCAGTTCGGCGACGGCCTTGGGGTCTTTGGGGGACCCTTCCAGAACCGACAGGCCGAGCGCGTTGCAATTGGGGAACGCCTTGCGCCGCCCCAGGCTGGCGTCGAGAAAATCGATGGCGGGGTTTTCCTTCAAGACGTCCGCCGCCGCCTGATTGTCGTCGCCCTGGGAATCGGCGCAGTTGATGACGGCCACCGCTTTCAGGTCGGGGTTGACGATGCGCGCTTCCTCGACCAGTTGGGCGACTTTGCCCAGGGTCCAGACATCGAAGCTGCGGGGCTGGAACGGAATGACCGCCAGATCGGCCACCGTCAGGGCGGCACGGAGCCCGGCAGTGTCGCGCCCGCCCGCATCAATGATGACATCGTCAAATTTGCCGCGCATGGACAAGACCTGGGACCGCACCGCCGCCCCATGCAATTGCACGATGGTAAAGCCGGTCTGACCCAGCCGTTCGGCGCGGATGGTGGCGAAATCGGAGGCGGTCCCCTGTTCGTCGGCATCCACCAGCAGAACGTCGCTCTTGGCCGATAAAATCCGTTCCACCGCCAGATTGACGGCCAGCGTGGTCTTGCCGACCCCACCCTTGGTCTGGATAAGCGCGATGATCATAGTCTTCCCCCGTGCTGCTGGAGGAAGCCTATATCGAAGCGATATCGCTTTTCAAGTGAACCCT
>JASLCK010000036.1 GCA_030151865.1 Rhodospirillaceae bacterium
TCGGGCAGCGTCCCCGAGCGGGCGGCATCGGGCGAGACCTGAACCGTCGGGATTTGCTTGGAATCGCGCAGCAAGACAATGCTGATGCGGCGGTTGCGGGCATTGGCCGGATCGTCGCGGACAATCGGCTCCTGATCGGCGCGGCCAACCACCCGGTCGATGCGGTCGGCGGGCACGCCCGACGCCAACAAAGCGCGCCGGGTTGCCAAGGCGCGGTCCGCCGACAATTCCCAATTGCCGTAACTGCCCTGACTGCTGAACGGCACCGCGTCGGTATGGCCGGAAATCGCCACCTTCTCGGGCAGCATCTTGACGACGCGCCCCACCAGATCCAGCAACGCTTTGGTGTGCCCGTACATATCGGGCGAGCCCTTGGGGAACATCGCCAGACCGTCCTGATCGACGATCTGAATGCGCAGCCCTTCCGGGGTGTTGTCCACCATCAGGCTGTCGGCCATTTTGCGCAGTTCGGGAATGGAATTGATGGCCTGTTTCAAGGCGTCCTGGGCGCGGTCGAACTGCTGTTGCTCGCGTTTCGCGTTGGCTTCCTTGATCTGGGCTTCGGTCAAGGCCATGGCTTGGCCTTGCGCGCCTTGCTGCGCCCCCGACCGTCCGCCGGAACTACCGGCACCAGCCCCCTGACCAAAGGCACCCTGACCCAAAGCGCCGGGACCGGTGGCCCCTTGCGCCGCATTGGGACCCTTGCCGGCCTGCCCGGCCTCATTGCCCGACGACGGACCGCCGGAATTGGGGCCGCTGCCCTGCCCGCCTTCGCCGCCCTGGCCCGGCCCCATGCCTTCGTCGCCGCCTTCCTTGGGGTCCGACAGGGCGTCGCCGCCCTGGCCGATGGTGGGCGGCGGCAGGGACAGGCTGAAGCTGGGGGTGCTGGCGTTGGAACTCATCGCCCCTTCGCCGACCACCTTGCCGCCCAACATGCCGCCAGCACCGCTGGAAGAATTGGACACCGAGGTCGGAGCAAAGTAATCGGCAACGCCCTGCAACTGTTCTTCCGTCACCGCGTTCAACAGCCACAGCAGCAGGAAGAACGCCATCATGGCGGTCACGAAATCGGCGTAAGCGACCTTCCACGCGCCACCATGATGGCCGGCATGTCCGCCTTTCTTACGCTTGATGATGATCGGTTGTTCGGCCATGACGGCATCCGCCTGCTATCGCTTAATCGGGCGGCAGGTTGGTAACGGTTTCTTCCACCTCGGCAAAGCTGGGGCGGACATGGGGCGGCAGGGTCTTGCGTCCAAACTCGATCGAAACCTGCGGCGCATAGCCCATCATATGGGCCAAGAGACAGGATTTGATGCAGTTCAGATATTCGCTTTCCGTCTTATAGATGATGTCGAGAATGCGGGCGAACGGCGCGAAAAAGCCATAGGACAACAACACGCCCATAAAGGTGCCGCACAGCGCCGCGCCGATCAGATGGCCCAGCACTTCCGGCGGTTCGGTGATCGAGCCCATGGTGTGAATCACGCCCAGCACGGCGGCGACGATACCCAGGGCGGGCATGGCGTCCGACATGGTGTTGATGGCCCCGGCGATGGTCGAAATTTCGTGATGGTGCGCCTCGATCTCGGCTTCCATGATCGATTCGATCTCATGGGCATTGTTGGTGCCCAGGGTCAAAAGCCGCAGATAGTCGCACAGGAATTCACGGGTGTGATGGTCCGACGAGAATTTGGGGAAGCGCTGGAACAGCGGGCTTTCGTCGGGCTTTTCAACGTGGCTTTCCAGAGCGAGATCGCCCTTGGTCTTGGCCAGCTTGAACAGCGAATAAAGCAGGCTGAGCACTTCAAGGTACGACGCCTTGTTATGGCGCGAGCCCTTGATCATGGTCCCCATGGCCTTGCCGGCGCTCAAAACCACGGTTTTGGGATTGCCGATGACAAAGCTGCCGATGGCCGCGCCAAGAATGATGATCCATTCGAACGGCTGGACCAGAACTCCAAGTTCGCCGCCGTTACCAGCATAGCCGCCGATGACAGCACTGATGACGATGGCCGAACCGATGATTACAAACATCCGTCACCTCTGATGCGCCGGACTGCGCCGACCACTCGTTCCACAAGCTGAACAGTCCGGAAGCCGGACTGACCACGCCGCTCGCTCTTGACGCAAGATGCGTAGCCTTACTCAAGATGCGTAGAATGATATATTTCGAGCATCTTGTCGCCAGTCAACAACATGAGGGGTAAAAAAATCTCTAAGGCGTCCCCATTTTCCGGTCAGAAGATTTTGCAGGGTATCCTTGCAAAGGGTTGCAGAACCCAGGGTGAAACAGCTAAACCAGCCATCGCACCTTATGTGACGCGGTTAAACAGAAGGACCAGGACAGGATGAGCATTGATGCGCGTACGTTTCGCAAAGCGATGGGATGTTTTCCCACCGGGGTGACCGTGGTCACGACCCTGGCGGGCGACTCGTCTCCCATCGGCGTCACGGTCAGCTCGTTCACCTCGCTGTCGCTGGATCCGCCGCTGGTGCTGTTCTGCCTGGATAAGCGTACCAGCAATCTGGAAGCCTTCCGTCTGGCGGGCCGCTTCGTCATCAACGTCTTGCGCCACGATCAGCGGGAATTGTCGATCCGCTTCGCCAGCCGGATGGAAGACAAGTGGAAGGGGCTGGCCTTTGACAGTTGGACCACCGGCGCGCCGATCCTGCGCAATTGCCTGGCCAATATCGAATGCACCACCGAAACCGTGCATGACGGCGGCGATCACCTGATCTTCATCGGCAAGGTCGAACGGCTGGACTATTCCGAAGGCGGTCAGCCTTTGCTTTATTATCGCGGCGCCTATGCCGAATTGGGCTGCCCGGCGGTTCCCTGATCGCCGAGCGCATCCTGCGTCATAATAAAAGGCGTCATGATAAAAGGGCGGCCCCGCTGGGGACCGCCCTTTTGGTTTCAGGCTTCCAGGAAATCCCGCAAGCGGGCGATCTGGTCGGGTTGCCACAGCATTGGGGCATGTCCGGTTTCCGGGATTTCCCACAATTGCGCCTTGGGGCCGCGCCGGGTCATGCCCAGGGCGGTATCGGCCAGCAAAAGGTCGGACAAGCCGCCCCGGATCACCAGGGATGGGCAGGTGATGGCGTCCCAGACCGGCCAGAAGCTGACATCCTGATCCAGCGCGGCACCAAAGGTTTCGGCGATGCCGGGATCATAATGCAGGCGCAGCCCCTGCCCGTCCTCGGCCGGACGGGTGGACAGTTCGGCCATGCGCAGCCATTGGGCATCGCTTAACGGGCCGAAACTGGCGGCGGCAAACTTCAACAGACCCGCCACCTGGGCCAAATCGGTAAAGCGGGGATTGGCGCCGATATAACCGGCAATGCGCCGCAAGGATTCGCCTGGGATAAAGGGACCGACATCGTTCAGCACCAGCTTGACGATGGGATTGTGCGGCAGGCAGGCCAGCGACATGCCGACGATGCCGCCTAACGACGTGCCCAGCCAATGGATTTTCTCGACATTCAGCCGGGCGATCAGGGTGATGCAATCGGCCAGATAGAGGGCCGGGTTGTAATCTTGTTTGATGGGCAGCCAATCGCTGTCGCCACGCCCCGGCAGATCGGGGGCGATCACCCGCCAGCCATCGGCCAGGGCTTCGGCCACGGGTTCGAAATCCAGGCCGCTGCGGGTCAGCCCGTGCAGACAGAACAGCACGCGGGGATTGGCCGCGTCGCCCCATTCCCGGTATGCCAGACGATGCAGGCCGTGCGGCCCCGCGCACAGCACATGATTCAGCCGCATTTTCAAATCCGCCCATCCAATGGTTGCAAAGGTTTGGCCGACATTGTGCCCTTGCCCGCCCTTTCTGACCAGCCGCTTCGGCCATGGATTGAATTCCTGTGCAAGCTCGGCCATGCTTCACCGATGCGATTGTTTCTCAAGATGTTCGGCCTTGTCCTGCTTGCGCTGCTATTGGCGGCAGGCGGCGTGGCCTGGCGGGTGGCGTCCAACTGGCAGCCCCGCCTTGACGGCACCCTTCAGGCCGATGGCCTGCGCAGCGGGGCCACCCTTGCCCGCGACGCCCAGGGGGTGGTGCGCATCAGCGCCGACAATCCCTGGGACGCCGCCTTTGCCCTGGGCTTCGCCCATGCCCAGGACCGTTTGTGGCAAATGGAGATGCAGCGCCGCCTCGGCGCAGGCAGATTGGCGGAAATCCTGGGGGAAAAAGCCCTACCGACCGATCGGTTCATGCGCACATTGGGGCTTTATCGGCTGGCCCAGGGCAGTGTCGAGGCCCTGGCCCCCGATGTACGCGACACCCTTCAGGCCTATGCCGATGGGGTCAACGCCTATCTGCGCCAAGCCCCCCAGGCTCCGGCCCCGGAATTTCTGCTGACGGGTTATCGGCCCGAGCCTTGGAGCATCGCCGATTCCCTGGTCTGGGCACGGCTGATGGCGCTGCAACTGGCGGGCAACTGGCGCGACGAACTGTTGCGCGCGGGCCTGCTGACCACAGTGCCCGCCGATCAGGTCAATGACCTGTGGCCCGGCACTCCCCCCAACCAGCCGGTGACCATTGGCCGCAACGATGGGTTCGACGCCGCCGCGGTGGGGCGGATGCTGGCGGCGATCCCCGCCGACGCCCTGCCCCGTTTGGCCTCCAATGTCTGGGTGGTGTCGGGCGAGCGCAGCGAAACCGGCAAGCCGATCCTGGCCAACGACCCGCACCTGACCTTTCAGGCCCCGACGTTGTGGTATCTGGCCAGCATCGAAGCCCCCGGCCTGCATCTGTCAGGCGGCACCGTGCCGGGCAGTCCGCTGGTTCTGATCGGCCATAACGATCATATCGCCTGGGGCATGACCACCACCCACAGCGACACCATGGACCTGTTTATCGAACAGGTGCAGGGCGACGGCTATGTCACGCCCGACGGGGTCAAACCCTTTCTTCTGCGGACCGAGACGATCCACGTCAAGAACGGCCCCGACCAGACTTTGACCGTGCGGGAAACCCGTCACGGCCCAGTGATTTCCGATGTCTTGGGGGCCAGGGGCGACGGCACCGTACTGGCGCTGCAAGCCACCGCGCTGTTGCCGCAAGACACCACCCCCCAGGCCCTGCATCGGCTCAACCGTGCCCGCAATTGGGACGATTTCCGCCAAGCCCTGCGGGATTTCCAGGCACCGCAGCAAAACATCGCCTATGCCGATATCGACGGCCATATCGGCCTGATCTCGCCGGGCAAGGTGCCGATCCGCAAATCCGGCGACGGCACCCTGCCCCGCCCCGGTGCCAACGGCGATTTCGACTGGATCGGCTGGGTACCCTTCGAGCAGTTGCCGCAAAGCTTTGACCCACCGTCCGGGGTGATCATCAACGCCAACAACCGCTTGGTCGGCCCCAGCTATCCCTATCTGCTGACGGCATCCTGGCCCGAAGGCTATCGCGCCGCCCGCATTGCCGAGTTGCTGGAGCAAAAAGACCGCTTTTCGGTCCAGGATATGGCCGACATGCAGATGGACGAGCTGTCCCTGATGGCGGTCGATCTTAAGCCGTTGCTGCTGCGCGCCCCGGCCAGCGGGCCGCGCGCCGCCGGGGCGATGCGGCTGATCAAGGACTGGACCGGCGTGACCGACCGCAACCGGCCGGAACCGCTGATCTTTGAAACCTGGATGCGCCGCCTGCAAGCCGCCTTGCTGCAAAACCGCCTGGGCGACCAGGCCGGGCAGTTCAGCCGGTTGAACCCACTGTTCGTCAAAGCGGTCCTGCAGGGCCGCACCCTGTGGTGCGCCGCCAAGGACCAGCCCGCCACGGCGACCCTCACGGACTGCGACGCCCTGGTCTCGCGCAGCCTGGATCAGGCCCTGGACGAGATCGAACATCGCCACGGCGACATCATGTCCGACTGGCGCTGGGGCGACGCCCATCAGGCCCACTTTAAAAGCCTGCTGTTCAGCCATATCCCGGTTTTGGGGCCGTTGGTGGATCTGTCGGTGCCGACCGGCGGCGATGATTTCACCCTTCAGCGCGGCAGCTTCGGCCCGGCCGAGCCCGGTCTGTTCGCCAATCTGCACGGGGCGGGCCTGCGCATGACCGCCGATTTGGCCGAACCGGACCGCAGCCGTTTTGTTCTGTCCACCGGGCAATCGGGCAACCCGTTGTCCTCCCACTGGTCCGACATGCTGGCGTTGTGGAGCGTCGGGCAAACCCTCAGCCTGTCCGCAACCCGCGACTTCCCCCATATTCTGCAATTGGAGCCCAAGACGTGAGCGTCACCCTTGCCGACATTCAGACTGCCGCCCGCGCCCTGGCCGGCCATGTGGTGCGCACCCCGGTGGTCGCCGCACCGACGTTAAGCGCCCTGGCCCAGGCCGATATCCGTCTGAAGCTGGAAAATCTGCAATTGGCGGGATCATTCAAGACGCGGGGCGCGCTTAACAAACTGCTGTCGCTGTCGCCCCAACAGCGCAAGGCCGGGGTGATCGCCATGTCGGCGGGCAATCATGCCCAGGGCGTGGCGCTGCATGCCCGCACTCTGGGGATTCCCGCCGTTATCGTCATGCCGCGCGGCACTCCCTTCAACAAGATCGAACGGACCGAGGCTTTGGGAGCCAAGGTGGTGGTCGATGGCGCCTCCTTGAGCGAAGCGGGCGACAAGGCCCAAGCCCTGGCCCAGGAACAGGGCTATACCCTGATCCACCCTTACGACGATCCGCTGATCATCGCCGGGCAAGGAACCGCCGGGCTGGAACTGATGGAAGACGCCCCCGACATCGACACCCTGGTGGTGCCCATCGGCGGCGGCGGTCTGATTGGCGGTTTGGCCATGGCGGTCAAAGCCATCAAGCCGTCGGTGGAGATCATCGGCGTACAGACCGAACTTTACCCGTCGATGAAGGATTGCCTGGATGGCGTCGCCCCGCGCTGCGGCGGGCAAACCCTGGCCGAAGGCATCGCCGTCAAAAAACCCGGCGAAATTACCCGGACCATCATCCGCGATCTGGTGTCCGACATCCTTTTGGTGCCGGAAAACGCTATCGAACGATCGGTCCAGATCCTGATGGAAAACCAGAAAATCGTCGCGGAAGGCGCGGCAGCCGCCACTTTAGCGGCGGTGCTGGGCAACCCCGAGCGGTTTCAGGGCCGCAAGATCGCCTTGTTGATTTCGGGCGGCAATATCGACGCCCGCCTGATTGCTTCGATCCTGCTGCGCGGTCTGGCGCGGGCGGGGCGAATGGCGCGGCTGCGCATCGAAATTCCCGACACCCCCGGCACCCTGGCCCGTGTCGCCCGGCTGATCGGCGAAGGTGACGGCAACATCATCGAAATCACCCACCAACGCCTGTTCCATGACGTGCCGGTGAAAAACACCGAATTGGATGCGGTCATCGAAACCACCAGCGCCCGCCATGTGGAACAGATCATCGATATGCTGCGCCGGGAAGGCTTCCGCACCCGCCTGCTCAGCAGCACCACCCAAGCCGACTGACAGAGCGTCGCAACCACACCGTTTTATAGTTTTTTAAAAAATAGCCATCCCGCCAAATCACCAACCGCCCTATGGGAAATCAGTCCAAATAAAATAACCACAGAGACACAGAGTTCACCGAGAGGATAATAAAGCCCCCTCTGTGTCTCTGTGCCTCTGTGGTTTTCTTTTTAAAGAATAGCCATCCGGCCAAATCACCGACCGCCCTCTGGGCGATCAGTCCAAATAAAATAACCACAGAGACACA
>JASLCK010000056.1 GCA_030151865.1 Rhodospirillaceae bacterium
GAGCAGAACCCCGCCCATGATGATCAGGGACATCAAGCCATCGCCTTCGATGGACCCGGCCATGGACAACGCCCCGATCGCCTGGGACAGGCCGTAAAGCACGACCAATCCCCCGATCAGTTTTACAAAAACGCCCAAACCTGCCCGACCTGTTCTTGCCATCTAGCCCCTCTCCTCAAGCTGATTACGCCTCAATCATCTCGATGGCGACGCCCAAAGCCTCCTCCGGATCGATGGCGATCTGATCGGACTTGCGGCGGAACGACACACCGTTGGCCTTCAGCACCGCCTCCGCCCGATCCAGGCTCGTTACGGTCAGGCACAGCGAGGCCAGGGACGGCGCTTTCGGCGGATCCATATCCAGGTTGGGATGCAGATGGTCAAAGCCATCGGGCGTCACCAAAAAGATCATCGCGCCGCCAGTATGCACCGTCACCATGTCATCGGTGGGCGTGGCGGCGAACATGCCAAACAGCTTGTCATAGGCGGGCATCAGACTTTGCGGGTCTTCTACCACCACCGTCACCGACTGGATGGCCTGCGCCCCATTGGGATGATCCAACCATTGCGGACGGCGCAGCAAATCGGGGGTCAGATGCTGACAGAGAAAACTGGGCACGCCGGGTGTGGCGTCGGGGGGCAGATCGACCAACGAGAACCGTGGCAACACTTCGCCGTCCGGGGCATGCAGGCTGCGCGACAACGGCGCGGGCGGCGCAGCGGCCACGCCTTGCGCGGTCAGACCGAGATAAGACCCTTCGGCATCCTGGCTAGCCAGGGCCAGCCCCATCAGGCCGTCACCACCGTTAGCGTCGAGAAAGCGCGTCACCTTGTCGGCGCCCGGACCGTTTCCCGCCGGGGCAATCAGTTCCAGGTAATCACGCGCGAACATGATGCAGTGGTTGGCGGTCGCCCATTCGGCATGCCCACCTTTGGGACTTAAGGCAAACCCCAACCGCGCAAATTCGGCGGCAGCCTGATCCAACTGGCGCACCGCGATCAGGGCATGATCGATACCGGTAATGAAATGAGCCATGACGTTCCTTGGGCGTTCCTGGGCGCTTGCTTCGGCAAGCCATTGTTTTTCCGAACAAGCAGGAGATAACGACGCCAGGGTCGCCGTCAAGCTTTACGCCGAAAGGACCGCCACACCATGCCGTGCCAAGGCCCGAGCCAAGGTTTTAGGCTCGACCGGTTTGACCAGATAGTCATTCATTCCGGCATCCCGACAGCGCTGATCATCACCTTTCAAAGCATTGGCGGTCAGGGCTAAAATAGGAATGTTCCCCCGCTCGCCACTCAGGGCACGAATCCGGGCCGTGGCCTCCAACCCATCCAGATGCGGCATCTGCACATCCATCAACACCAGATCGTAAACCCCGGCCTTAACCGCCTCCACCGCTTCATAACCGTCACTGACCAGGGTCACCTGATGGCCCATCTTGCGCAGCATCGCCGCCACCACCTTTTGATTGACCGGATTGTCTTCGGCCAGCAAAAGCCGCAAAGGCTCGTGGGGGATCAGGGTCAAATCATCGGTGATCGCCGCCAGTTCGATCACGGTTTCCGCCGCTTGGAACGGCATAGTGACAACAAACCGGCTGCCCCCTTCAGGACAGCTTTCCACAGAGATATCTCCCCCCATCAGCAGCGCCAGACGGCGGCTGATGGCAAGCCCCAATCCGGTGCCGCCAAAACGGCGGGAGATCGAGGTATCGGCCTGACTGAAAGCATGAAACAGATGGGGGCGGATATGGTCGGGAATGCCGATCCCGGTATCGCTGACCGCAAAACTCAGCCACAAACCGGTTTCGTCACGATGCGATAAAGTCACATCAACCCGCACGCTGCCCCGTTCGGTAAATTTGACGCCATTGCCCACCAGATTCAGCAAAATCTGCCGCAGTCGGGTGGGATCGCCGGAAATACGCGCGGGCACCCCCCGCCCCAGATGCGCAGACAGGGCCAGCCCTTTTTCATCGGCCCGCGTTTGCAGCAGACCGATGACCCCCTCCACCAGCGGCCCGACGGAAAACGCCATGTTTTCCACCTCCATCCGCCCGGCCTCGATTTTGGTGAAATCCAGAATATCGTTCAGGATGGTCAGCAAAGCATCGCCGGACTGGTGAATGGTGGCGGCATAATCGCGCTGCACCCCATCCAGCCGGGTATCCATCAGCAAGCGGGCGCAGCCCAAAATTCCCGACAACGGGGTTCTGATCTCATGGCTCATCATCGCCAGGAAATCCGATTTCACCTGTGCCGCCTCCTCGGCCTGACGCATCGCCTTGCGGGCGGCTTCGGCGCTTTTGCGTTCCGCGCGGATCACCAGAAAATGCTCGCGCGATATGCGGCCATGACGGCTGGCCAACAAAGCCCCGGCGGAGTTGGCCAACAAAACCCACAAGGCGACAATCCAGGCTTCCGACGATGTGGGGGGCGGACTGCCCCAGTGGCTCCAAACCAGCAGGAAGCTACTGCCGTTGATCGTGCCCAAAATCAGCACGCGTTTTAAGTGACTGGGGAAAAACAGATAGGTCAGCAGGGTGATGCCGACAAAATCCAGCGGCGCAACGCTGGTGACCAGGATATTGGCGGGAATGAACGGCAGGTAAAGCGTCATATAGACGCCGATAAACACCGTCAGAACCCGTTCCGCCGCCAAGAAGTTGCGGTGCTTGCGCACCATCAGCACGCAGGCCACCGACAACACAGCCACCAGCAGCCGAGCCAAGGTCATGATCAGGAAATCGCGCGGGGCCATGTCGAAATAATCGGCCACCACGAACAGGGAATTGAAGACCCCGGCCAGGGTGATCGACCCGGCCACCTCGCGGGCCGAAGCCTCGCCCTGCCACAGACGGAACTCACGCTCCATACGCGGCTCCAGAAACTGAGCCGTCAAAGGCGATATGCGCGGTGCATCGCCAGGAACTTGCCTGCTGGCCGGATCAGACACGGACAGTTTCCCCCAGCTCGTATCTTTATTTTATGGCCCGATCATGGGGCCACAGAGCGATAGCGAAAGCAACATCCGAGTGCAATTGATCACAGGGTTTTTCAACCAATATTAATATATTAAAGATTAAGCCGATGCCCAGGGCCAGATAAGGGAAAAGAGAGCCCCAGCATCCAGACGGCAAACGGCCCCAGGCATGGGCATGTCTGGGGCCGTTCTCTTCCTCTTATCTCAGACGGGTCTTCAGTTGCCGCCGTCAATCCGCCAGCCATCGGGGCGATGTGTCAGGGTCACTTCCGTTCCCACCGCATCATCCTGCCCCCAGCTTCCCTTGGACAAGCGCAAGTGATCGGCGTCCTTCCAAGACAGGGGCTCATAGATGGTGTCGTCCCCCTCCCGTGCCGCAACCGAGAATTCCAGGGCTGGGGTTTCCCCCGTCAGGTTCCACACCTCCAACCGGCGCGGGGCCGACCATTCCAACTCCGTCACCGTGGACACGGCCCGTTTGCCATCGGGCGAGAAGCTGGGGCGTCCCAGCAGCGGAGTGACGGCGCCATCCTTGACCGCCACCAGCATGGCGGCGTTGGCCTCATCCCAATGCTCCCCCACCACCTGATAGCGACCGTCAGGACTGGCCCCGACATAATCGTAGTTGCGAAACACCATGGACGGACACACCACCTGACCACAGGACAGATCGTCGGCGAACACCATCTTCTTGCCGCCGTCCAGAGTCAGGATCAATTGTCCACCTTCGCGTTGAACTTTGCCCTTGGCTTTGGCCAGACGTGGCGCTTCGTCCTTGGCGCGGGCGTCGGAAATATCCGCCAGCCATTCCCCCAGATCATCGTCGGGCTTAGCCGCACCAGGCACCGACGGCAGGGGCATGCCGCTTTTGCCGATCGATTCGGCATGGCGGGCATCGACCATGGCGGGATCATCGGCAAACGGCAAAATGACGTCGGTGGGCGCCAGGGCGCTGCCGCCTTCCAGGCTCAGGTGATAGCCGCCGTGGGCCTCGTCCCAGCCCAGATAACGATAGCGCACCGAAATATCCTTGGGGCAGGCCACATCGCCGCATTGGCTGCGTTCCGCCAGGGTCAGCACCTCGCCGGTCTTCAGACGGACCGACAGCCCCTTGGCGTCGCGCCAGGCCAAGCCCTTGCTGGCGGTTAGCGCCGCCTGCTCATCGGCCGATGTCGGCGGCTCGACCGGCGCGGGCGGGGCTTCTTTCATCCACATCGCCAGACCGATCCCAACACATGACACCGCTGTCAGACCGGCAAGCAGCAAGGGCCGACGCATGACCTTCTCCTCGTTCAAAGGATGCACAAGCGCGCATCCCCTACAGTCTATCACCCGGCCAGAACCGGAGGGAACCCCGCGATCTGGCGCAATCCCTCGGCGACGATGATGGCTGCCGACATCGCCATGTTGAGCGAACGCGCCCCCGCCTGCATGGGGATCAGAACGCGGGCATCGGCCATCTGATGCACCTCCTCGGGCACGCCCGAGCTTTCGCGCCCCATCAGGATGATGTCATCGGGCTGAAAAACGAACTGGGGCAACGGCGTACTGCCACGGGTTGTGGCCAGCACCAGCCGCGCCGCGCCTCGGGCTTCCAAAAAAGCGGTCCAGGAGCGATGCCGGGTTACCACCGCCATATCCATATAATCCATCCCGGCACGCCTTAAATGCTTGTCATCCATAAGGAAACCGCAGGGTTCGATGATGTCGACGCCAACGCCCAGGCAAGCCCCCAGGCGCATGACCGAGCCGGTATTCTGGGGAATGTCCGGCTGAAAAAGAGCGATACGCATGATCGAATGTTTCGCAAAATGGCCGCGTAAGGACAAGCCTATGCTTTTCAAGTGGGCTGATTTGCTTTATATGGCAACCCGGCTTCTGTTCACACCACCGGCCGCCAACCGTCTTTCCCCCCGCCCCATCTCGATGATCGATGTCGGGCGGCAAGCCGGTTTCCGGACTGTAAGGTGAAATCCGCAGACGCGCTTTTCTAAGCGGGCCTTTTAGAGGGACTAGCATGGCTGATACGTCAACCAATGCCCAGAGCACGCCGCCCCAGGGCGAGTCGCGCCGGGACTTTCTGCTCTACGCGACGACCGCGGTGGGTGTGGCGGGTACCGCCATGGCCGTCTGGCCGTTCATCCACAGCATGAATCCGGCGGCCGATACGCTGGCGCTGTCGACCACCGAGGTCGATTTGGCGTCGGTGGCTGAAGGGCAATCCATCACCGTTACCTGGCGCGGCAAGCCGGTGTTCATCCGTCACCGCACCGCCGCCGAAATCGAAACCGCCAAGAAGGACGATTCGGCTGATCTGCGTGACCCGCAGAAGGATGCCGACCGCGCCAAGCGCCCCGAATGGCTGATCCTGATCGGCGTCTGCACCCATCTGGGCTGCGTGCCCGGTGGTCAGAAGCCGTCCGATCCGCGCGGCGAATTCGGCGGCTGGCTGTGCGCCTGCCACGGGTCGCAGTACGACACATCGGGCCGTATCCGCAAGGGCCCGGCTCCCCTCAACCTGGCGGTGCCGGAATATACCTTCCTGACCGACACCACGGTCCGAATCGGCTAGGAGTGATCTGATGAGCGGTCACAAGTTTGACAACAAGGCCATTCAATGGCTCGACGATCGGCTGCCGATCTTCTCGATCCTGCAGCACAGCGCCGTTGAATATCCGACCCCGAAGAACCTGAACTACTGGTGGAACTTCGGCTCGCTGGCTGGCCTGGTCCTGGTGATCATGATCGCCACCGGCCTGTTCCTGGCGATGAATTACGCCGCCAACACCGCCATTGCGTTCGACTCGGTCGAACACATCATGCGCGATGTGAACTATGGCTGGCTGCTGCGTTATCTGCACGCCAACGGCGCGTCGATGTTCTTCATCGTCGTCTACATCCACATCTTCCGCGGCCTGTACTACGGTTCCTATAAGGGCCCGCGCGAAGTGCTGTGGTGGCTGGGTCTGGTGATCTATCTGCTGATGATGGCCACCGGCTTCCTGGGCTACGTGCTGCCGTGGGGCCAGATGTCCTTCTGGGGCGCCACTGTCATCACCAACCTGTTCTCGGCCTTCCCGGTCGTGGGCGACTACATCGTCACCCTGCTGTGGGGCGGCTTCTCGGTCGACAACCCGACCCTGAACCGTTTCTTCGCCCTGCACTTCCTCTTGCCGTTCGTGATCTTCGCCGTCGTGTTCCTGCACGTCGTGGCGCTGCACACCGTCAAGTCGAACAACCCGCTGGGGATCGACGTCAAGGGCCCTCAGGACACCATTCCGTTCCACCCGTACTACACGATCAAGGATCTGTTCGGCGTGGGCGTGTTCCTGATCTTCTTCCTGTCGTTCGTCTTCTTCGCTCCGAACTTCTTCGGCGAACCCGACAACTACATCCCGGCCAACCCGATGGTGACCCCGCCGCACATCGTCCCGGAATGGTACTACCTGCCGTTCTACGCGATCCTGCGCGCCATCCCCAACAAGCTGATGGGCGTGTTGGCGATGTTCAGCGCCATCATCGTGCTGTTCTTCCTGCCCTGGCTCGACACCTCGAAGGTGCGTTCGGCTAAGTTCCGTCCGCTCTTCAAGCAGTTCTTCTGGCTGTTCCTGGTGGACTGCCTGATCCTGGGCTACATCGGCTCCAAGCCGCCGGAAGGCAACTACGTGCTGATCGGTCAGCTGGCCGCTGCTTATTACTTCTTCCACCTCCTGGTGCTGCTGCCGATCCTGGGCAAGATCGAAAAGCCCAAGGCTTTGCCGCAAAGCATCAGCGCTCCCGTTCTCAAGGCCGGTGCGAAGCCCGCCCAGCCGATGGAGAAGGCGTAATGCGTAAGTTCCTTCTGTCCACCATCGCGGCCGTCACCCTGGCGGCTGCGGTTCCGGCCCAGGCCAACGAAGGCGTGGAACTGGAAAAGCAACAGTGGTCGTGGCTGGGCGTGTTCGGCCAGTACGACAAGGCGCAGTTGAAGCGCGGCTGGCAGGTCTATCATGACGTCTGCTCGAACTGCCATGCTCTGAAGCGCGTCGCTTACCGCAACCTGGGCTATCTCGGCTTCACCGAAGACGAGATCAAGGCCTTCGCCGCTGAAAAGCAGGTCACCGATGGTCCGAACGACCAGGGTGAAATGTTCCAGCGCCCGGCCCGTCCGTCCGACCGCTTCGTCTCGCCGTTCCCGAACGACCAGGCCGCGCGCGTCGCCAACGGTGGCGGTCTGCCGCCCGACCTGTCGTTGATGACCAAGGCCCGCGTTGGCGGTCCTGACTATGTCTACAATCTGCTGGTCGGCTTCCTCGACACCCCGCCGGAAGGCCATGTCATGCCCGACGGCATGTACTACAACAAGGTGTTCCCGGGGAATAACATCGCCATGCCGCCGCCCGTCAGCGACGACATCGTGACCTATGCCGATGGCACCAAGGCGACCAAGGAACAGATCTCGAAGGACGTTACCGCCTTCCTGAACTGGACCGCCGAACCCGAGCTGGACCAGCGTCACAGCATGGGCATCAAGGTGATCGGCTTCCTGATCGTGCTGACCGCTCTGTTCTACGCTCTCAAGCGTCGTATCTGGGCTGACGTGCACTGATCAGACCGGTTTACCGGTCCCTGTCGGAAAGGGGCCGTCCGTGGCAACACGGGCGGCCCTTTCTCTTTCTTGTTCCAATGCCCATTATCCAAGGCTTTCACCAAGGTCTGCCGTCATGATCGAACCGCAAATCCGTTCCACACGTCTGCGTCTGCAAATTCTGGATGCAGGCATCAAGCTGGTCCGTCAGGGGCTGAACAAGGGCACGGCGGGCAACATCAGTGTGCGGTGGGGCGACAATTTCCTGATCACGCCGTCCGGCATGTCGGCTGAGCGTATCCATCCTGAAGATATTGCGATGATGGACATGGAAGGCGCGGCCAAGGGCCGCCGCGCCCCGTCGTCGGAATGGCGCTTTCATCGCGACATTTACGCCAACCGTCCCGATGTCGGGGCGGTGGTCCACACTCACGCCCCCTTCTGCGTTGCCCTGGCGGTGCTGGGTCGCGCAATCCCGCCTTATCACTACATGGTCGCCAAGGCTGGCGGCCGCGACATCCGCTGCGGCGGCTATGCCACTTTCGGCACCCAGGCCCTGTCGGATATCGCTCTGGAGGCCCTAAAGGACCGCAAAGCCTGCCTGTTGGCTAACCACGGCATGATCGCCGTCGGCCCAACCCTGGACAGCGCCCTGGCGCTGGCGGTGGAAGTGGAAGAATTGGCCGAGGGTTATTGGCGCGCCTTGCAAATTGGCGAGCCCATCATCCTGCCCGACAGCGAAATCGACATCGTCCTGGAACGCTTCAAGAGCTATGGCGAGAACGCTCAAAAGGGGCGCTGAAACAGTTGCTCAGGCGGCGGTCCTTGGATCGCTGCCTTATTTCTCTCCAGACGTGGAGAAATCCCGCTCTTTCAGCCACAGACCGAACTCTTTCATAACCTCGACGACCGGGCGCAGTCTTTGCCCATCTTCGGTCAGTTCATACTCAACTTTGACTGGCACTTCGGGATAAACGGTCCGCAAGACCAGTCCCGCCTCTTCCAAGGCACGCAAATCCAGTGTCAGCATTCTCTGAGAAATCCCGGGCACATCACGGCGCAATTGCGTGAAACGCTTTGGGCCATCCAGCAGATACGACACCAGCAAAAGCCGCCACCGCCCACCCAACAGGCGCATTGCTTCCTCGACGGAACATCCCGTGGCACTGGCTTTCATCTACCTCTTCCTACTCAGTATATTTTTTGTACCTATACCACAAAATGATGCCTTCTTCCTTTTTTAGGCTATCCACTCCACATTCCATCCTGCACCGCGGCGCACATCACTGACTGCGCAAAGAGGATAGAATGAAGCTGTATCACGCCCCTGGAAGCTGCTCTCAGGCGGTTCATATTGTTCTGCAAGAAACCGGCATTCATGCCGACCTGATCCAGGTTGATCCACGCAAACACCGGCTTGAAGACGGGACCGATTATTATGCGGTGAACGAGTTGGGCTATGTCCCGTTTCTGCAATTGGACGATGGCACATGCCTGAGAGAGGGGCCCGTTATCAGCCAGTATCTTGCAGATTTGCGGCCAGATCTGAACTTAGCCCCAGCGGCTGGCACGATGGAGCGCTACCATTTGCAGGAATGGCTGAATTTCCTAACTTCGGAAATCCACAAAGGGTTCATTCCCCTGCTCTACGCCATAGCCGCCGGGAAATACGTTGAAACCGCCCGCCCTAAACTTAAAGCTCGTTTTGCTTGGCTCAATCAACACTTGGAACGCGCCCCCTATCTGATGGGAACAGCGTTCACCGTGGCTGACGCCTATTTGTTCGCCCTGATCGGGTGGGGCAAGGCGGACTGGCTCCACTCCGTCTATAACGCGGAGATTGACCTGACAGACTTTGCGCACTTGAAAACCTGGTACGGCCGCGTCCGGGCGCGTCCAGCCGTGTACCGGGTGTTACAGGCCGAAGGCTTCACCGTTTAAGGATGCTCCCTGACGGCACCTGGAATTCCGCCA
>JASLCK010000068.1 GCA_030151865.1 Rhodospirillaceae bacterium
ATGATAAAGGCGCTCATGCCCTTTTTGCCCGCCGATGGATCGGTGACGGCAAAGGCGATGATCACATTGGCCGACTTGCCCGACGTGACAAACTGCTTGGTGCCCGACAAGACATAATGGTCGCCGTCCTTGACCGCCTTGACCCGCAAGGTGGCGGCATCGGACCCGGCGTGGGGCTCGGTCAGGGCAAACCCGCCCAGCCATTGCCCCGCCGCCATCTTGGGCAAAAAACGCTGTTTCTGTTCGTCATTGCCGAACTTGAAGATGGGCATGCAGGCGACCGAGTTATGAACGCTCATCACCGTCGAGATGGCCCCATCGCCCGCCGCGATTTCTTCCATCGCCATCACATAGGCGACATGGCCGGTATCCGAGCCGCCCCATTCTTCCGGCAACAACATGCCAAGAAAACCCAACTCGCCCATCTCACGGATCGTTTCGGTGGGGAAACGGGATGTCCGATCCCACTCGGCGGCAAAGGGGGCCAAGCGGTCCGAAGCGAACTGGCGGGCGGTGTCACGGATCAGGGTTTGTTCGTCAGTCATCAACATCTTGTCACCCGAACAATCGGTATAGTGGTCTATCTGGTAGGACGATGGCTGGGGATCGGATGGCCTGCCCTCCGCCCGATCCCCGCCCGATGCCCATTGCGCTTAAAGCAGTTCGACCGCCAGGGCGGTGGCTTCGCCGCCGCCAATGCACAGGCTGGCGACACCGCGCTTCAGGCCGTATTTTTCCAAAGCGGCCAGCAAGGTCACGACAACACGGGCCCCCGACGCGCCGATGGGATGGCCCAGGGCGCAGGCCCCGCCATGCACATTGACCTTGGCCGGGTCCAGCGACAAATCGCGGATGGCGGCCATCGGCACCACGGCAAAGGCTTCGTTCAGTTCGTAAAGATCGACCTGATCCTTGCTCCAACCGACCCGGTCCAGCACCTTTTTGACCGCGCCCACCGGGGCGGTGGGGAACAGGCTGGGCTTATCGGCATGGGTGGAATGGCCCAAAATAACCGCCAGCGGCGTCAGGCCCAGCTTGTCCGCCTGGGACCGGCGCATCAGCACCAACGCCGCCGCCCCGTCCGAGATCGAACTGGAATTGGCCGCCGTCACCGTACCGCCTTCGCGGAAGGCGGGCTTCAGTGTGCGGATTTTATCCATCTTGGCCTTGGGCGGCTGTTCGTCGCTTTCCACCAGTCCAGCCTTGGTCTGAACCGGGGTGATTTCTGATTTGAACCAGCCTTCGGTAATGGCCTTTTGCGCACGGGTCAGCGAGGTAATGGCCCAATCATCCTGCTCTTCGCGGGTAAAACCATAGCTTTGGGCGCAATCCTCGGCAAAGGTGCCCATCAGGCGTCCCTTGTCATAGGCGTCTTCCAGCCCGTCAAAGAACATATGGTCGATGACCCGGCCATGGCCCATGCGGAACCCGCCCCGGGCCTTGTCCAGCAGGTAAGGGGCGTTGGTCATGCTTTCCATGCCGCCCGCCACCATGATGTTGGCGGAACCGGCCAGAATGGAATCATGGGCCAGCATCGCCGCCTTCATGCCCGAACCACACATCTTGTTGATGGTGGTGCAGCCCGCCGACAGCGGCAAACCGGCACCTAATGCCGCCTGACGGGCCGGGGCTTGCCCCTGACCGGCGGGCAGGACGCAGCCCATGATCGCTTCTTCGATCTGTTCGGGCTTCAGACCGGCCCGCTCGACAGCGGCGGCAATGGCCGCCGAGCCCAGCTTGACGGCAGGCAAATCCTTGAAATCGCCTTGCAAGCCGCCCATGGGAGTACGGGCGGCGCCAACGATAACGATGGGATCGCTGTTGGACATGGACGTGTTCCCTTCCCTTTGATGCGTTATTTCGTGTTTTCGTTATTTGGCGGCCATGCGAACCGCGCCATCCAGACGGATGACCTCGCCGTTCAGCATGACGTTCTCAAAGATGGTCTTGCACAGGGCGGCAAATTCCGGCGCACGGCCCAGACGCGGCGGAAACGGCACCAGCTTGGCCAGGGAATCCTGTACCTCTTTGGGCATGCCCGACACCATCGGGGTTTCGAAAATGCCCGGGGCAATGGTCATGACGCGGATACCGGACCGGGCCAGTTCGCGGGCGATCGGCAGGGTCATGCCGACAACGCCGCCCTAGGACGCGGCGTAAGCCGCCTGCCCAATCTGCCCGTCAAAGGCGGCGATCGACGCGGTGTTGACGATCACGCCCCGTTCGCCCTCGGCCAGCGGGTCTTGCTTGGCAATAGCGGTCGCCGCCAGCCGCAGCATGTTGAAGCTGCCCAACAGATTGACCTGCAAGGTACGGGCAAAGGTGTTCAGGGAATGCGGACCGTCGCGGCCCACCACCTTTTCGCCGGGACAGACGCCGGCGCAATTGACCAGACCGCGCAGACCGCCAAAGCTGGCGACGGCAAAGTCCACCGCCGCACTGGCGCTGGCTTCGTCGGACACGTCGGTACGGATAAAGCGGGCATTGCCCCCCAATTCGGCGACCAGTGCCGCGCCCGCCGCTTCGTTGACATCGGCGATCAGAACCTTGCCGCCGTTTTCGACCACCATGCGGGCAACCGATGCCCCCAGGCCCGAACTGCCGCCGGTGACGATAAAGGCGTTGTCCTTGATCTGCATCTGTCGGTCCCTCCCTCAACTGAAACGATTGAGGCAGAGCCTAACGCGCAAGGATCGGCGCGGTCGATGTCGCGAGCAGTCAAAACCTCTGACAGATTTTGCGACATGGGGTAGAGTGGCGATCAACCATATAAAAACAAACGTTCAGAAGGACAGCATGTCCACTGAAAAGGACACCATCTCTATCGCCTTTGTCGAAGCCGCGCTGTCGGGCGTGCGCGCCCAGGGCTTTGACGCTGACGAATTGCTCTATCAGGTGGGATTGTCGCCCAGCCTGTTGGCGCATCCTTGCGCCCGCATCTCGGCCCCGACCTACACCATGCTGTTGCGGCTGGTGGCGCAGCTTTTGGATGACGAATTCTTCGGCCAGGACAGCCGCCGCACCAAGGTCGGCAGCTTCGCCATGCTGTGCCACAACGT
>JASLCK010000070.1 GCA_030151865.1 Rhodospirillaceae bacterium
TGCGGCCACATGCAACTGCTCGAACACCGTATCGCTGGTGCCGACGAACAGCGGAAAGTCGGGGTCGGTTTTATCGGCCTGAGACGAAGGGGCGTCATCGGCCCAGGCCGGGGCCGATATGGCAAGGGGCACCAGGGCGGCGATCAACGCGGCCAGCCTTGTCTTCCCCAGCCTTATCTCGCACAACCCGTTCATCGCCCGATCGTTCCCCGTCTTTGCGCCATCTTATGCCAACTTTGGGGGATGGGAACAAATACCCTTTTCCCTGTCCCGGTTTTCCCTTTAGCGGTTCCTGTCGCGGGCGGCGGTTTCCAGGCCAGTCAACAAACGGCTCAAGCCATCATCCAGGCTTTGCCGTTCTTCCGGGGACAGCACCGACAAGATGGCGTGTTCATTGTCCACATGGACGGCGACGGCTTCGTCGATCAGGGCAAAGCCCCGGTCGGTCAGTTGCACCAGCAGGCTGCGGGCGTCGTCGGGATTGGGCAGGCGGTGCACCAAGCCGCTGGCTTCCAGCCGTTGCAGACGGTGCGTCATGGTGCCCGACGTCACCATCAGCGCCGAAAACAGCGCCGTCGGGGCCAGGCAATAGGGTCTGCCGGATCGGCGCAGGGTTGCCAGGACGTCGAATTCCCAAGTGGAAATGCCATAGCGTTCAAACACTTCGTCCACCCGGCGCTGGGCCAACAGGGTGCAGCGTTTCAGTCGTCCGATCAGTCCCATGGGGGTGACGTCCAGATCGGGTCGTTCACGCCGCCACTGGTCCAAGATCCAATCCACCTGATCGGCGGAGCGCGGTGCTGGCGGGGTGGGGGCGGTGGTCATGGCTGCTCCGATATCTTGACATCAAGATAAATCGTTCCTAGATGTGGGGCAGTTTATCTTGAAGTGAAGATAATTCCATGCCCAAACATCGCCTGCTGCTGCATTGGTTCGATATCCTGCTGACCGCCCTGGCTCCGGCCATGTGGGGATCGACCTATATCGTCACCACGCAAATCCTGCCCCCCGACCGGCCTTTTACTGCTGCCTGCCTGCGGGTGCTGCCTGCCGGGCTGCTTTTGGTGGCCTATCGTCGGGTCTGGCCGCACAGCAGCCAATGGGGACGGATGCTGATCCTGTCGGCGCTTAATATCGGAGTGTTCCAGGCCCTGCTGTTCATTGCCGCCTATCGTCTGCCCGGTGGCGTGGCGGCGGTGGTGGGGGCGATCCAGCCGTTGTTGGTGATGGCGCTGGCTTGGGCGGTAGACCGCCATCGGCCGCCCTCTTTGGCGGTAACGGCGGCTTTACTGGGGGTGATCAGCATGGCCGTGCTGTTACTGTCGCCCGCAGCCAAGTGGGATGCGCTGGGTATCGCCGCCGCCTTAAGCGGGGCTGCCTGCATGGCGGGTGGTACCTATCTGGCGCGGCGCTGGCGGCCCGATATGCCGGTTTTAGCCTTTACCGGCTGGCAATTGCTGGCGGGTGGGGTGATGCTGGCTCCGGTAGCCTTGCTGGTCGATCCGCCGCTACCTGTCCTGACCCTGCCGCAGATCGGTGGTTACGCCTATCTCTGCCTGATGGGGGCATTGGTGGCCTATGCCCTGTGGTTTCGCGGTATCGGGCGGTTGTCGCCGGTGGCGGTCTCGTCGCTGGGCCTGCTCAGTCCGGTGACGGCGGTCATCCTGGGCTGGGCGCTGTTAGGGCAAGCCATGACGGGCTGGTCGCTGGTGGGATTAGTGGGGGTGCTTGTCAGCATTCTGACCGTACAGCGGGCCATGACGGGGCGCAAATAGCGCCCCGCTTTTAGGCGACATTCTTGCGGAATTCGTCGGGGGTTGCCCCCATCATGCGGCGGAACATGGCGATAAAGGCCGATGCGCCGCTATAGCCCAGATCGGCGGCGATCCGTTCGACGGTTGTCCCCGATTGCAGCAGCGGCATGGCCCGCACCAGCCGCAGCCTTTGCCGCCATTCCGCCAAAGACATGCCCAGATCGCGCTGACAGCGGCGCATCAGGGTGCGTTCCGATATCTGGGCGTCATGGGCCAGTTGGGCCAGGGACCGGTTGTCGCCGGGGTGACATTCGAAATGGTTCAGGATCGGTCCCAGCAACGGATCATCCGACGACGGCAGATAGGTGCCTGCGCAAGGCGCGACGCGCAATTGGTCGGCGAAAACCTGCATCAGCCGAAATTCTTCCGGCGTGACAGGATTGCCGGGCGGAGATTGACGTAAATGATCCAGTAAGGCCCGCATCAACGGGCTGATGGTCAGGGCGCAGGGAGCTTTGGGCAGTCCTTCGGCCAGTTCGGCGGCGACATAGAACGAGCCATGCCGTACTTCCTGGCGGTTCAGGCCGATATGTTCATTGTTGGGGGGCAGCCACAGGCCGTATTGCGGTGGGGCCAGATAGTGGCGGCCCAGGGTTTTGACTTCCAGCACGCCGCTGAAGGAATAGACGAATTCCCCCCAAGGATGGCTATGCAAGGGATAGCTGCCGTCGTGGGGCATACAAGCAAAACGAAAGAACAGCGGCGCGGGCAGCTTATCTTGAAACGGCGGGATCAGCAGATGGGGCCGGGCTTTGTCGGGCATGGGAATCCTGGATCTGGGGTCCGCCTGTGGGGTCATGGCGCGGGGCCGAACTGGCTGAATGTCGGGATCGCCTGTCATATATTCAATATATCCATCCATCGTGACATAGCTTAGAGAGTCCCCCAACAGCAAGAATTGGGGAAACCGTGATGGACGCCCGCAAGACATTGGATGGTCAGGCCATGGGGCTGATGCTGGGACTCTGCCTGATCTGGGGCTTCCAGCAGGTGGCGTTGAAGCTGGCTGCCCCCGACATGGCGCCGATCCTGCAAATCGGGCTGCGTTCGGGGGCGTCGGGGTTGGTGGTGCTGATCCTGTTGCTGGTGCGCGGCGAGCCGGTGCGGCCCCAGGGGCGGGAATGGCAGCCAGGCTTGCTGGCCGGGTTGTTGTTCGCGCTGGAATATCTGTTTCTCGGCCAGGGGCTGCTTTACACCACGGCGTCGCACATTGTGGTGTTTCTCTATACCGGCCCGGCCTTCGCTGCGCTGGGGTTGCATTGGCGGTCCCCGGCGGAACGTCTGTCTTTGGTGCAATGGGGCGGGCTGTTGCTGGCTTTCGCCGGTCTGACCCTGGCCTTTCTGGGCGGCAAAGGTACCGCCGGGGCGGCAAACGCCAACATGCTGTTGGGCGATACCTTGGGGCTGTTCAGCGGCCTTGCCTGGGCGGCGACCACGGTGATCATCCGCACCACCAGCCTGTCGCGGGCTCCGGCCTCGCAGACCTTGCTCTATCAACTGACCGGGGCCTTCTTGCTGCTGCTGCCTGCCGCCCTGGTGCTGGATAAGGCCGACGTTGTGCTCAGTCCGCGCCTGCTGGCCTGCATGAGCTTTCAGATCCTGGTGGTGTCGTTCGGCAGTTTTCTGATCTGGTTCTGGCTGTTGCGCACCTATCTGGCGTCGCGCCTGGGGGTGTTTGCCTTTCTGACGCCGTTCTTTGGGGTGCTGTTCGGCATCCTGGTGCTGGGCGACCCGTTAGAGCCCACCTTGTTGGCCGGGGCGGTGCTGGTGGTGATCGGCATCATTGTGGTTAGCCGCAAATAGAGACCTTCCCTTGTCTCGAGGGCCGGAAGGGGATGGAGCACCCTTTCCGGCCTCGAAACACGTCAGAGAAAACAAGGTCTGCCCAGGGGTTGCAGCTGCCCAGAACAGTTTGTCTCCCCCGACGGGGGACTGCTGCGAAGCGGCGTGGGGCCGCCTCGGGTCTCTTTAACTTTTGCGTCCGGTCAGATGGCCTGGGTCAGGCGTTCTTCCACCTGGGCGGCTTCGGCCTGACGGCGGCTGTCGTCCCAGCCCAGTTCGGGGGCCATCAAGGCGATGACGCGGGCCGAGCAGTCTCGAGCGGCGGCACGGTCCACCAGGGCCAGCGACAGGCGGCGGGCCAGCACATCCATGGCCGAACGGGCGGCTTCATGGCGGGTGGCGTAAATCACTTCGGCTTCCAGATAAGGGTGGGCCGGATGCAGACGGACCGCGCCTTGCCCCGAGGCGGCGGCATAGCGCAGCACCCGTGGGGCGCGGTCGCCATAAGCGTGATGAAGATGGTGGGCGACATCCCGATCCAAGCTGAATTCCCGGATCAGAGCGTCAATGCCTTTGGCGCGGTCGAACCCAGCGGCCCCGACCAGCGGCAGATCGACGGTGCGGCAGCCCGAGCGCGGGGTCAGGGCAAAGACCCCGACAGCATGATCGACGGCATGTTCCGCCATCTTGCGATAGGTGGTCCATTTGCCGCCGCAAATGGTCAAAAGCCCGGTTGAGCCCATTTCGATCACATGATCGCGGGCCAGATGGGCGGTATCGGCGGCCTTGGGGTCGCTGACCAGCGGGCGCAGTCCCGACCACACCGACAGGATGTCGGATTCGCTGACATCAAGATTGAAGTACTGGCGGACATGGCGCAGCAGATAGGCCACTTCCTCGGCCTTGGGGCGGGGATGGGCTTCGATTTCGGCGGGTTCGTCGGTGGTGCCGATCAGGGCGTGACCCTGCCAGGGCAGCACGAACAGCACGCGGCCATCTTCGGTCTTGGGGATCAACAGGCCGCTGTCGGCGGGGGCGAAGCGTTTGTCCAAGACAATATGAATGCCCGAACTGGCGGTCAGGATCGATCCGGCCTGGGGATCGGCCATGCGGCGCACACTGTCCGAGAACGGGCCGCAGGCGTTGATCACGCCGCGTGCCTTGATTTCCCAGCGGGCTCCGGTTTCCCGGTCTTCCACCATGGCGCCGCACAGGCGGTTCTTGTCGATGTTCAAGCCCACCGCCTCGACACGGGTGGCGATGGCAGCACCTTGTTCGGCGGCGGTCATGGCCAGGGTAACGGCCATGCGGGCGTCGTTGAACTGGCCATCGTAATAAAGCACGCCCGCCTTCAGCCCGTCGTCCTTCAGCATGGGGAAACGGCGCAATGCTTCCTTGCGGCTGAGCAAACGGCTGGGACCCAACCCCAGTTTGCCCGCCAGCAGGTCATAAAGCTTCAGTCCGGCATAGACGTAGGGAATGTCCATCCAGCGGTATAGCGGGGTGATCAGCGGCAGCCGGTCGGCCAGATGGGGGGCGTTCTTCAGGAACAGGCCGCGTTCATGCAGGCCGTCCTTGACCAGATTATATTGCACCCGGTCCAGATGACGGATCGCCAGTTCCAGATAGCGCACGCCGCCATGCACCAGCTTGGTGCTGCGGCTGCTGGTGCCTTCGGCGAAATCGTTGCGTTCGATCAGGGCCACCGACAGCCCGCGCGAAATGGCGTCCAGGGCCACCCCGCACCCTGTCGCCCCGCCGCCGATGATCAGCAGGTCGAAGGTTTGACCGGATTGCAGCGTTTGAAGGGCGGCGGCTCTGTCCATGATCGTAAGGCTCCCGGCGCGGTGATCAGTTTTGCATGTGCGAAATCGATCAAATAATGCGCGTTTATGTTCCTTTTGGCTTTTATACGCCTATCACAGTGGTGTTGGAAGGCGAATTTAGGCTAAAGCGAACATAATCGAACATATGGGGCCGGGGTTGCGCCGCTGCAAGCGGGGCGTCCTGCTTTTGCATAAGGGGTGCTGTTGCAAAGATGGGGATGCTGCCGGGGGATTATCAGGGGGATATGTCGGGATTTGATTTCCCTTCCTGTTCATGGGCGCGGCTATGATAGGGTTCGAATGAACATTCGCACGTCCTGGGCGCGTACATTGCCCAACGAACCTGAAATGAACATCAAGGGGGAGCCATGCGCACGTCGCGCCCGGTGCTGAGCCAACGTCAGGAAGAAATCCTGGAACTGGCGCAAAAGCACGGTTTCGTTTCCATCGACGAACTGACCAAGGCCTTCGACGTCACCCCGCAGACCATTCGCCGCGACATTAACGAATTATGCGATCAGGGCCGTTTGCGCCGCTATCACGGTGGGGCCGGTCTGGCGTCTAGCGTCGAAAACGTCGATTACACCACCCGCCAAGTGCTGTGCCAGGACGAAAAGCGCCGTATTGCCCGTGCCGTGGCCCGGGTGATTCCCGATCATGCCTCGGTCTTCATCAATATCGGCACCACCAATGAAGAAGTGGCCAAGGCTCTGGCCGATCATCAGGGTTTGCGGATCATCACCAACAATCTCAACGTCGCCGCCATCATGAGCGGCAATCCTGGTTTTGAAGTCACCATCGCGGGCGGCGTCGTGCGTGCTCGCGATCGCGGCATCATCGGCGAGGCGACGGTGGATTTCGTCCGGCAATTCAAGGTCGATTACGGCATCATCGGTATTTCCGGCATCGACGAAGACGGCCAGTTGCTGGATTTCGATTACCGCGAAGTCCAGGTGGCCCGCGCCATCATCGAAAATTCCCGCCATCTGTTTTTGGCTGCCGATCACAGCAAGTTTGGCCGCAACGCCATGGTGCGGTTGTGCCACGTTTCGCGGGTCGGCGCCCTGTTCACCGACGCCCCGCCGCCGCCCGGCATTGCAGCGATCCTGAAGGAAAGCGGGGTCGATCTTTACGTCGCGGACTGACAAACGCGAAGATGTTCGTTTGCGAACATAAAAAAGCCCCCTCGTCGTTGCCGACAAGGGGGCAGGTGGCGGACGACCTTCCCCCCGGAAGACCGCCCGCTCGCGTAAGCGGGTAAAAACCGATCAGCGTTCGACGGTCTTAGCGTTCGACCGTCAGGGCGATGCCCATGCCGCCGCCGATGCACAGAGTCGCCAAGCCCTTCTTGGCGCCGCGCTTCTGCATTTCATAAAGCAAGGTCACCAGCACGCGGGCTCCCGACGCGCCGACGGGATGGCCCAGGGCGATGGCGCCGCCATTGACGTTGACCTTGTTGGTGTCCCAGCCCATTTCGCGGTTGACCGAAATCGCCTGGGCGGCAAAGGCTTCGTTGGCTTCGATCAGGTCCAGGTCATCGACGGTCCAACCCGCCTTGGCCAGGGCGGCCTTGCAGGCGGGAATCGGGCCGGTACCCATGACCGCCGGATCAACCCCGGCCTGAGCCCACGACTTGATGCGGGCCAGCGGGGTCAGGCCGCGCTTGGCGGCTTCGTCGGCGCGCATCAGCACCAGGGCGGCCGCGCCGTCGTTGATGCCCGATGCGTTGCCAGCGGTGACGGTGCCGTCTTTCTTAAAAGCGGGCTTCAGCTTGGTCAGGCTTTCGATGGTGGTGCCGTGCTTGGGATATTCGTCGGTGCTGACCACCTCTTCGCCCTTGCGGGTCTTGATGGTGACGGGGGCGATTTCATCGGCGAAGCGCCCGGCCTTCTGGGCGGCTTCGGCCTTGTTTTGCGATGCCAGGGAGAATTGGTCCTGTTCGTCGCGGCTGATGCCCCACTTCTCGGCGATGTTTTCGGCGGTGATGCCCATGTGATAGCCGTGGAAGGCGTCGGTCAGGCCGTCCTTGATCATGGTGTCGGTCAGTTCGGCATTGCCCATCTTGGTGCCCGAGCGCAGATAGGCCACATGCGGGGCGTTGGACATGCTTTCCTGACCACCGGCCACGATGATGCCGCCGTCCAGCGCCACCGCCTGGGCGGCCAGGGCGACCGAGCGCAGACCCGACCCGCACAGCTGGTTGATGGTCCAGGCTGGGCTTTCCTGCGGGACACCCGCCGCAATGGCGGCTTGGCGGGCGGTGTTCTGACCCTGACCGGCGGTCAGAATTTGGCCCAGAATGACTTCCGAAACGTCCGCCGGGGTCAGACCGGCCCGTTGTACCGCCGCCTGGATGGCATGCGCGCCCAGTTGTGCCGCCGACAGGGGCGACAGGGTGCCATTGAAGCTGCCCACGGGGGTGCGGGCGGCGGAAACGATAACCACATCGGTCATTGATCTGCTTCCTTTATGAACGAAAGAAAAGGCCGCCGTCCGGGGGACTGACGGCGGCCTGGCCGCGAGAGGGATCAGGCGATCGCCATGACGCCGACCTGATCGGGAACGATCAGGGTTGCTTCGGTGGCGGCCTTGACCTGCTCGACGCTGACGC
>JASLCK010000081.1 GCA_030151865.1 Rhodospirillaceae bacterium
TGACCCAAGCCTATGGCCCGTCGGAGGCGGCTTTGCAGTCCCTGGTCAAGGCCGTCCGCGATGCGACGTATTTTCTGCCCCGTAACCCGCCCCAGGCTGCCCGAGTGTTGCAGGGCCTGCCGGAACCGCTGACCGACGCCGATCCGCGCCTGACCCAGGCAGAACGGCGGTTGAAAGCCGGTGCCGACCCGCGCAGCTTGGCGACGGCCATGCGCCGCGAGGGTCTGGACGACCCTCCTGGATTTCGGGCTTAACGTTCGGCCATCAGGCTGCGCAGCTGCTCGGCAATCTTGGCATTGTCCCACTCGTAAGGGCCTTCGACATAGGTGACCAGACGGCCCTTCTTGTCGATGATATAGGTGGTCGGCAAACCGCGTACCCCCAACGCCTGCTGCGCCGTCATGCCGGGGTCGGCATAGGGTCGCAGAAAGGTGTATTTCTGACGGGTCAGGAAGTCTTTGGCGGTGGCGACGCCGCCCCGATCCTCGCTCACCGTCACCACGGCCAGCGGCTGACCACGGAAATTGCCTTGCAAGCGGTCGAGAAAAACCATTTCCTTGATGCAGGGGCCGCACCAAGTCGCCCAGAAGTTTAAAACCACCACCTGCCCCAGAAAATGGCTGATGCGAGTCGGCTGGCCGCTGGGGTCTTGAAATTGAAAATCCGGCATCGGCGCGCGCTGATCCGGGACGTCCGAGCTTCCCGCCACGACGGGAACGATGTAGTTTAAGCCGCGTTCGGCGCTTTGCGCCGCCGGGACCGCCCCCAGCACGGAGACGGCGATACCCAGAGCGGCCAAAGTTCCAGCAAGTCGACCCATTTTCACGCACCTAACGAGTTTTCACAGGATGACCAAAGCACCAGACCAAGCCGGCGCCAGTTCCATCTGGGGCGGCCGCTTCGCCGAAGGCCCCTCTGCGGTTATGCAGCGGATCAACGCTTCGATCGATTTCGACAAGCGACTCTACGCCCAGGACATCCGTGGCTCGAAGGCCCACTGCGCCATGCTGGTGCGCGCGGGCATCCTGACCGCCCAGGATGGCGAGGCCATTCTGTCCGGTCTGGACCGCATTCTGCAAGAGATCGAAAGCGGCCAATTCCAGTTTAAGACCGAATTGGAAGACATCCACATGAACGTGGAGTCCCGTTTGGCCGAACTGATCGGCGAACCGGCAGGCCGTCTGCACACCGCCCGGTCGCGCAACGATCAGGTGGCGACCGACTTCCGCCTGTGGGTGCGCGACGCCCTAGACGGCATGGAAGGCGCGTTGAAGGACCTGCAGGCCGCCCTGATCGAAAAGGCCGAAAAGCACGCGGGCACCATCCTGCCGGGCTTCACCCATTTGCAGGCCGCCCAACCGGTCAGCTTCGGCCATCATTTGCTGGCCTATGTGGAAATGTTCGGCCGCGACCGTTCGCGCCTGCGCGACGCCCGTGTGCGTATGAACGAAAACCCCCTGGGTTCGGCGGCGCTGGCGGGCACCAGCTTCCCCATCGACCGCCACTTTACCGCCCAGCAACTGGGCTTCGACCGCCCGTGCGCCAATTCTCTGGACGGCGTGTCGGACCGCGACTTCGCCCTGGAATTTCTGTCCGACGCCGCCATCTGCGCCGTGCATCTGTCGCGTCTGGCCGAGGAACTGGTGCTGTGGACCACCGCCCAGTTCCGTTTCGTCAGCCTGTCGGACGCCTTTTCGACCGGCTCGTCGATCATGCCGCAAAAGCGCAACCCCGACGCCGCCGAACTGGTGCGCGCCAAGGCGGGCCGCGTGATCGGCGATTTGAACGCCCTCTTGATCGTCATGAAGGGTCTGCCGCTGACCTACAGCAAGGACATGCAAGACGATAAGGAACCGGTGTTCGAAGCCGCCGACACCCTGGAACTGTCGATCGCCGCCATGACCGGGATGATCCGCGACCTTAAGGTCAACGAAGCCCGGATGAAGGAATCGGCGGGGGCCGGCTTTACCACCGCCACCGACATCGCTGACTGGCTGGTGCGCGTCGCGGGCGTGCCGTTCCGTCAGGCCCATCACATCACCGGGCGCATCGTGCGTCTGGCCGAAGACAAGAACTGCGGTCTGGAAGACCTGCCCCTGGCCGACATGCAGGCGGTTGACGGACGCATCACCGATGACGTCTTCACCGTGCTCAGCGTCGAAGCCTCGGCCGCCAGCCGCACCAGCTTCGGCGGCACCGCCCCCGCCAACGTCGCCAAGGCCGCCCAGGCCGCGCGCGACCGTTTCCTGTAACCGGATCAGGGAAGGCATATCATGCGCCGTTCCGTCTACGCTGTTGTCCTGGCCGCCGGGATTTGTTCCGTTCTTGCCGGATGCGGCAAGGCGGGACGGCCCCAACCGCAGCCGGGCGACGTCTCTTATCAATATCCGTCCCCCGAACTGCGCGGCAAAAACGCGTTGCCGCCGGAATGGGACCAGGAAGACATCAATCAGGCCTATCCCAACGGTCAGCCGAAGAACGGCGGTCCAACCCCGGCCAAGGCCCGTTATGTTGACCAGGAAGCCCTGAAGGGGACGCCGTCCGCCGTCCAGCCCATCGGACCGCGCGGCAGCATCCAGACCAACAGCCCCGATTCGGCTCTGTCGGCTGGGGCCAGCCTGCCCGGCTCGTCCTCGCCCGGTTATTCGCAGCAGCAAACCCCTTCGGATTCTCAGCAATGAACCATTTTCATTACCGCCATGGCCAGTTGCAGGCCGAAGACGTCGCGTTAAGCCGCATCGCCGCCGATGTCGGCACGCCGTTTTACGTCTATTCGACCGCCACCTTGGAACGTCATTACACCGTCTTTGCCGACGCCCTGGCGGGCCTGAACGCGCAAATCTGTTTTGCGCTGAAGGCCAATTCCAATCTGTCGGTGATCCGCACCCTGGCCCAGTTGGGCGCGGGCGCCGATGTAGTGTCGGAAGGCGAATTGCGCCGCGCCCTGGCCGCAGGCGTTCCGGCGTCCAAGATCGTGTTCTCGGGCGTTGGCAAGACCCGCGCCGAGTTGGAATTCGCCCTTGATCAGCAGATCATGCAGATCAATGTGGAATCCGAACCGGAACTGCTGCTGCTGAACGAAGTGGCGCTGGCCAAGGGCGTGCAGGCCCCCATCGCCATTCGCGTCAATCCCGATGTGGACGCCAACACCCACGCCAAGATCACCACCGGGCGCAAGGAAAACAAGTTCGGCATCGAATGGACCAGCGCGCACCGGGTGCTGCGCCGCGCCCATGACCTGCCGGGCATCGCCCTGATAGGGATTGCCAACCATATCGGTTCGCAATTGACGGAACTGGCCCCGTTCCGCGCCGCCTTCCGCCGTCTGCGCGATCTGGTGCAGATGCTGCGGGCCGACGGCATTCCGGTGCGCCGGGTCGATCTGGGCGGCGGTCTGGGCGTGCCCTATGACCAGGAAATCCCGCCCCCGCCCGCCGATTATGCCGCCATCATCCGCGAGAACCTGTCCGATCTGGACGTCAAGCTGGTGCTGGAACCGGGCCGTCTGCTGGTGGGCAATGCCGGTCTGCTGGTCAGCAAGGTGGTCTATGTGAAGGAAGGGGCGACCCGTACCTTCGTCATCTGCGACGCCGCCATGAACGACCTGATCCGCCCCGCCATGTACGAGGCCCATCACGACATCGTCACCGTCGCCGAACCGGCCCGGGATGCCCCGCGCCGTCCGGTCGATGTGGTCGGCCCGGTTTGCGAAAGCGGTGATACCTTTGCCAAGCAGCGGCCCTTGCCGCCGGTCAAGGCGGGGGAACTGATCGCCTTTGCCACCGCCGGAGCCTATGGCTCGGCGATGTCGTCGATGTACAATTCCCGTCTTCTGGTGCCGGAAGTGCTGGTCAAGGGCGATCAATACGCCGTGGTCCGCCGCCGTCCCAGCTATGACGAAATGCTGGCCCTGG
>JASLCK010000097.1 GCA_030151865.1 Rhodospirillaceae bacterium
TGCAAAAAACCGGCGCCTTGGCAGACAGGGCGCCGGTTTTTGTTTGGGCTTAGAGCCCGTTTGATAACTCTGTTCCGGCGGCAGTCGGACGCGATCTTCTGTGCTTGGGGTGTCGAAAATCACGCCATCTTGCGCCCTGAAACGAATTCTCTAACAGCCGCTTAGCGGTAAATCCCCACATAGACCACCAGATCGCGGTCGGGCACCCTTTTGACAAAGGACAGCTTCGGCTGGATTTTTTTGGTTTGGGGGTTTTGCCAAGTGTAATTGACCCAGCCTTCGCCTTGCTTCTTGGCCAGGGCGACGATTTCCTGCACCAGAAACTTGCCTTCGGCGTCCTGCACGCCCAACACGCTTTTGCCTTCGCCGCCGGGCTGGGGTGGATAGACCTGCCAAATCCCACCAAAATCAACGACGTTCACATAGATGTCGTCATGCCGGTATGGCCCGATCTTATGAAACTCGGCGCGGGCTTTATCCAGCCCCTCCCGATTGATCAGGGCCACCGCATCTTGCACCAATGCCTTGGCCTGATCTGGCGACAGGCTTTGCGGGCGCGCGGCGGCGGCAGGCTGTTGCTTGTCGTCCGCTTGCTGGGGGGCTGCGGCTTGTCCAGCCGTACCGCTTAGCAGCAACGTGCCGACAACCGCGAAAAACATACGAAAACCAGACATCTTCAACCCCAGCGACCCAGGCGCGGCCTTAGACATAGCGGCCCGATCACCAACGCTGCAACGGCTTTTTGGTTTTTCTATGATGCGGGGGGCGTCTGGTCAGGGCAAGGATACCAGATGCAGCCAATAATTTTCGACCGCGCGGATCAGGGAAATGAACTGTTCCACGTCCACCGGCTTGGTGATGAAGCTGTTGGCGCCCAGGTTATAGCTGCGCACCACGTCATGTTCGAAGTCCGACGTGGTCAGCACCACAATGGGAATATTGCGCAGGGTTTCGTCTTCCTTGACCGCCGCCAGCACTTCATGGCCGCTGATGCGCGGCATGTTCAGATCCAAAAGGATCAGGCTGGGGCGGGGGACCTGCTCGAAGTCTGGCCCCTGGCGGCGCAGGAAGCGCAGACATTCATCCCCGTCCTTGGCCAGATAGACCTTGGTCGGGGCTTTGCTTTGGCCCAGGGCCCGCAGCGCCAGCGCGGCGTCGGCGGGATCGTCCTCGACCAGCAGGATGTTGAAGATGCCTTCCGTCATGGTTTGGTGTCCTCTGACCCGAAGGGAATTTCCTCGGCGTTTCGCACGAAATGCGTCGCCGTTGGCAGTTCCAGAATAAAGGTTGAGCCGCAGCCTGTCTGTGATACGACGCTGATGCGGCCACTCAGGCGCTCGGCCATTTTGCGGGCGATCGCCAGCCCCATGCCGGTGCCGGGATGAACGCTTCGGCTGTGCAGCCGTTGAAAGACCTCGAAAATCCGTTCGTGGAATTGGGGTTCGATACCAATGCCGTTGTCTTCGACCTCCAGGGTGTCGAAGATATCGCCTCTGCGGCCCCGGATCCTGATTTGCAAGGGCTTGTCCTTGGCCCGGTATTCGATGGCGTTGGACAACATGATCTGGAAAATCTCGGTCAGGCGGCGGTGATCGGCCATGACGACGGGCAGGGGATCAAACACCTCGATATCAATGTCGTCGCTGGCGTTGATGCGGTTGGCCAGACGGTTGCGCGCCGTTTCCAGGGCTTTCTCGGCGGGCAGCGGGGTGGTGGGCAAGGGCAGCTTGGCTTCGGCCAGATAGAGCTGAATATCGTGCAGCAGCCCTTTCATCCGGGTGGCGGATTTGACCACCTCGGTCAGCCATTCGACGATTTCCGGGTCTTCGCTGGCCCCGCCATGGGGAGAACGCATGGCAAGCTGGCTAAAGCAGGCGATGCCGCGCAACGGTTCTTGCAGATCGTGGGCGGCGACATAGGCAAAGCGTTCCAATTCGCTGTTGGCGCGGGCCAGTTCGCTTTTTTGCTGGTTCAGATGAGCCTGGGTTTCCAAAAGCTCGCGGGTGCGGGCATCGATCAAATAGGCCAGACGATAACGGTTGCGAATGGTCAGCGTCACCAGTGGCACCGCCATCAGGCCCAACAAGACCAAAGCCAGTTGCAGGAAGATCGGTTCGGCCCCCTGTCGGGCGGCTGCTGCCCAGCCGTCGGCGGGCATGATGGCCAGTTCCCAATATCCGCCGGGAATGTCGATCCGCGAAATCCAGGGATCGGCGTCAAAGATCTGCTGGTCGCCGCCGATATCGCCGCCGGTGGAACTGCGCACCGCCCAGGTCATGCCGGGCAAAGCCCCCAATCCGGCGCCACTTAAAAGCGGCGACAGATCAAACACCATGCCCACTGCCCCCCAAGGGGCATCGTTGACGTAAATGACCTGTCGGGCGATCAGGCCGCGTCCGCCCTGGATCAGATCGACGGGGTCATGCAAAACCAGGGCACGGGTCGAAATGGCGCGCTGCATGGCGCGGGCAAAGCCGGGCCGTTTGTCGGCCATCAGATCGTTGCCCAGCACTTTGGCGTTGTCGCCGTCCATGGGATAGACGTAACCGACGATCATCTGGGGCGAGATCGACTGGTTGCGAATGCCGGGAACGGCCGTCGCCATGGCCTTGGCAAAATCGGGGAATTCCGCTGCCAGTTGTCGTCGGCTGGCTTCGGGCGGGTCGTCGGCTTTGACGGTGGCGAAAGCCGCCAAGCCACGCACCAGCGACAGCCGTTGGTTCAGCATGCTGCCCAGGGAATTGGTCAGGGATGCGCCAATGGCGGCGGTATGGCTGTGCAGTTCGGCGATACGGTAATTTTGATAAATCTGGGTGCACCACAGATCAAAGATGATCCAGGCCCCCAGGGTTACCAGGATGGTTGCGACAAGGCGGCGGCGCTGGCCGGGAAATTCGCCGCCGGAAACCGGGGACGGATTGTCCTGAACACCAGTGGGAACAGACTCCTCTGGGCGCATGTCGCCGGTCATTGTTCAACTCTTCGTCGCATGGTTCGAGAAACTCTAACGGAAATACGACCCTGCCGCCAGCGTGGGTATAAGACAAGCTCAGATAATGAAAGAATCCAAAGCAGGGCCGCAGCTTTGTGGACAAAAAGCTTGCCTTGTAATCTTCACACCGAAACTGCCCGTCGTGGGTAATGAATAAAGCCCAGGCCAGCCCTGTGCGACTTGAAATTGCTGAAAATTGTGCCATTTGCCTTTGATATCGGGGAGGAGGATAATCCTGACCGAAATCAAGGGAAACGGCCCGTCCGGCACTTTCCAATATATCCAGGTGGAGCAGAAGCCCGCCGCGCCGGATGGCCTCTCGAACGATTGAACAGAAAGCAGGCCCGTCATGACTCCTCTCGATTCCGCCCGTTCTTCCGATCGGCTGTCC
>JASLCK010000104.1 GCA_030151865.1 Rhodospirillaceae bacterium
TGCGCGGTGCTGAACATCGACGCCGCCGCCGTGCCGGCCGATGCGCCGCATCCCGAAAACGCCCAGGCCTTCATCGACTTCCTGCTGCAGCCCGACGTGATCGCCGCCGTCACCAACACGGTCGGCTTCTCCAACGCGGTCATGCCGGCCAAGGCGCTGGTGAAGAAGGAGCTGCAGAACGATCCGGCCATCTATCCGCCGGCCGAGATGATGGCCAAGGAATTCGAGCTTCCCCTGGTCGCGCCCGATTACGAGCGTTTGCGCACCCGCGCCTGGACCAAAGTGAAAACCGGGCTCTAGGACATGATGACCTTTCACGTCATCATGTCTTGCGGCGGGGCACGCGCCCCGCACCCCCGAGGTCCTCGCTCCGCTCGTCCGAGCGGGATGAAGATTTCAGCTCTATCAGATGTCATCCCGCTCTAAGGATCTAGTCGATTTGACCACCCCGCAGCCGCCCCTGATCCGCATCGAGCGGGTAACCAAACGTTTCGGCGACTTCACCGCGGTCAACCAGATCGATCTCGACATCCGCCAGGGCGAGTTCTTCGCCCTGCTGGGCGCGTCGGGCTGCGGCAAGACCACCTTGCTGCGCATGCTGGCGGGGTTTGAAACCCCGACTTCGGGCAAGATTTTCATCGACGGCATCGACGTGTCCCACGTGCCGCCCTATGAGCGGCCCGTCAATATGATGTTCCAAAGCTATGCGCTGTTTCCCCATATGACGGTGGCGCAAAATGTCGCGTTCGGCCTGAAGCAGGATGGCCTGCCCAAGGCCCAGATCGCCGACAAGGTCAAGGAATCCCTTGATCTGGTGCAGATGTCCAAGTTTGCGGGCCGTAAGCCCCATCAGCTTTCGGGCGGTCAGCGCCAGCGCGTCGCCCTTGCCCGGTCTCTGGCCAAGGAACCCAAGGTGCTGTTGCTGGACGAGCCGCTGGGCGCGCTGGACAAAAAGCTGCGTGAACGCACCCAGTTGGAACTGGTCAACATTCAAGACCGCGTCGGCATCACCTTCGTCATGGTCACCCATGACCAGGAAGAGGCCATGACCATGTCGAGCCGTATCGGTGTGATGAGCTCGGGCTCGATCGATCAGATCGGCACCCCGGTGGAAATTTACGAATATCCCGCTACCACCTTTGTTGCCGACTTCATTGGCACCGCCAATATGTTCGATGGCGTGGTGGTGCAAGACGACCCGTCTCAGGTCCTGGTCCGCTGTCCCGAACTGGACGCCGATCTGGTGGTGGCCCATGGCGGCACCGTGCCGATCGGGGCACCCGTGACGGTGATGGTGCGTCCTGAAAAGATGGTGGTGCATCGGGAAAAACCTGCCGATGGCACGGTCAACGTCATTCGCGGTCTGGTGGCCGACATCGCCTATCTGGGTGATATCTCGGTCTATCACATTGCGCTGCCGTCGGGCCGTAAGGTGCAGATGTCGCTGACCAACCTGCGTCACACCGGTGAACATGGCCGTCTGACCTGGGAGGACGAGGTGTTCCTGTCCTGGCATCCCTCCAACGCTCTGGTGCTGACCCTATGACGACGCCGCCCGCCGATCCCTCGGTGCTGCCGCATGCCGAGGACCATCCCCCGCACCAGCGTCGGCGCATGTTCAACCTGATGATGGCGACCCGTCGTTGGGGCCGCTTTCTGGTTGCCTTGCCGCCTTATGCCTGGCTGGTGGTCTTCTTCATGGTGCCGTTCCTGATCGTTGTTAAGATCAGCTTTTCGGTCACCCAGCAGGCGATTCCGCCCTATATGCCCCTGGTCGATTGGGCCGAGGATCTGATCATTCAGATCCGCCTGAACCTGGGCAATTACAACTTCCTGATCAGCGACGAGCTGTATGCGGGCGCTTATCTGAACAGCCTGCGCATTGCCGCCACCTCGACCCTGATCACGCTGCTGATCGGCTATCCGATGGCCTATGCCATCGCGCGCTCGCCCAAGTCCATCCGCAATCCCTTGCTGATGCTGGTGGTGCTGCCGTTCTGGACCAGCTTTCTGATCCGCGTTTATTCGTGGATGAGCATCCTGAAGAACGAAGGTCTGCTGAACAGCCTGCTTTTGTATCTGGGCATTATCGATCAGCCTATTCAGATGCTGGAAACCGACTTTGCCGTGCATCTGGGCATCGTCTATTCGTATCTGCCTTTCATGGTGCTGCCGCTTTATTCCACTTTGGAAAAGATGGATTTGTCACTGTTGGAGGCCGCTGCCGATCTGGGCTGTCGTCCTTTTAAATCGTTTCTGGCGGTGACGCTGCCGCTCTCGATTCCGGGGATGATTGCGGGATCGATGCTGGTGTTTATTCCGGCGGTGGGGGAATTCGTGATCCCCGACCTGTTGGGGGGGCCCGATACCATCATGATCGGCAAGGTGCTGTGGAGCGAGTTCTTCGATAACCGCGACTGGCCCGCCGCTTCCGCCGTGGCGGTGGCGATGCTGTTGGTGCTGGTGGTGCCGATCATGATTTTCCAGCGTTATCAGGCCAAGGCCCAGGAAGCCCAGGAGGACCGCGAATGAAAAGCCGCGCTGCTTTTCTCTACACCCTGCTGTCGCTGGGCTATGCCTTCTTGTATCTGCCCATCGTGCTGTTGGTGATCTATTCCTTTAATGCGTCGCGTCTGGTGACCGTGTGGGGCGGATTTTCGACCCAGTGGTATGGCGCGCTGCTGGAAGATGAAAAGATCCTCAACGCCGCCAAACTCAGTTTGGAAGTGGCGGTGATCAACGCCACCGTGTCCACCATCCTGGGCACCCTGGCGGCGATTATCCTGGTACGGTTCCGCCGTATGCCGGGGCGGACACTGTTTTCCGGCCTGATCACCGCGCCTTTGGTAATGCCGGAAATCATCACCGGTCTGGCCATGCTGTTGCTGTTCGTCGGCATGGAACAGGCCTTCGGCTGGCCTGATGGGCGCAGCATGACCACCATTGTCATTGCCCATATCACCTTCAGCCTGTCATTCGTGACGGTGGTGGTGCAGTCGCGCCTGAGCCAGATGGATATTTCGCTGGAGGAGGCGGCGATGGACCTGGGCGCGCGCCCGGCCAAGGTGTTTATGGTGATCACTCTGCCGATCATCTTTCCGGCGTTGCTGTCGGGGTGGCTGCTGGCCTTTACCCTGTCGATTGACGACGTGGTGATCTCGGCGTTCGTGTCGGGGCCGGGGTCCACCACATTGCCGATCGTGATCTTTTCCAAGGTCCGATTGGGGGTCAGCCCCGAAGTTAACGCCCTGGCGACCATCGTGGTCGCGGTGGTGGCCTTGGGGATTGCGATCTCCGGGCGGGTCATGCAACGGCGCGAGGCCGAGCGCAACAAGGCAATCGCCGAAGCGTCACGATCCTGACCGATTGGGTTGGGCAGCAAAAAGGGCGGGGAAACCCGCCCTTTTTCATTGCCTATACCGCACCTTCCCAAGCAGAGGGAGGGGTCATTCCCCGTCAGGGGTATTGGGCATCATGGTTTCGAAACGTTCGGGGGAATCGGCCAACATTTGGATGGCAACCATGCCGTTGGCGGAGCGTACGATGAGTTCGCAAACCCATTGGTCGTCATCGATTTGAATGGGCGAGCCCAGCTCAATGCCCACGACAGCTTCCACATCCATGCTGATGCTGCGGCTGTCGTTAAAGGAAACCGAGGCGACGGATTTGACCTTGTTCATCTCATACCCTCCTTTACTCCCCCTGGAATGAACGCTGGCGCATGCGGCCGTTTCCGTCAAGAGTGGGTTGGTTGAAGTCTGTACGACAAAAGGCGGGGACGGTGCTTTGTCTTCTGTATTCTTGCGTTTTTCTGCGCGTGTCACCCGCGTTTTGATATTCGGATTCACCCCCATCTTTTCAAGGCTGAACAAAAGCCGGGGTGGCCTGTTGTCCGACCTTTGGATATAGGCTGTTGGAGTGTTTGTCTTTATTTTTCAGTGGGGCCACCCGCATCGACCCAGGCGACAAAGCCGCCTTCCAGACGATGGATGGTACCATCGAATCCGGCCTTGCTCATCTGTTCCGAGGCGGGGCCGCAGCGGCGGCCCAAGTGACAGTGAAACACCAGGTGTTTATTGGCGGCTGCAGGAACTTGGCTGGGGTCAAAGGCCGACAGGGGAACAGAGATTGCGCCGGGGATGTGCCCCGCCTGATATTCGTGGGATTCCCGGACATCAACGATCACGGCGTCGCTGGCGCCCCACCACTCTAAAACATCCTTGGCGGCGGCAATGCGAATGGTCGAAGGCATAAATTCGCTCCATCTAATATTAGGCTGTGTTTATGTATTGCCCGATCATGACGGCGTCAAGTCGATAACGGGGCAGGGCGGGTATCAAAAGAAGCCCGGTTTGCCTGGAAAACTGCGGCTGAGCGGAGTGGTAAAATAATACCGTTGCTGTAAGTCTTTGTTTTTAAATGATTTATTTTGTGTTGACGTTGTTGTGGAATCTGGCATACTCCGCCGCCTCATCAGGGGGCGAGTGTCGCCTCTTGAAACAGGTTTAGCAGCAGTGGGTGTCATGAAGACCTATTCCG
>JASLCK010000106.1 GCA_030151865.1 Rhodospirillaceae bacterium
ATGATGCCCGCCATCTTTTCCATCGGGTTGCCCTTGGTGGCGGCCACCAGCGGCACCGAACCCGACAGGCCGCCATGCCAGGTCAGGAAGCCGATATAGGCCGACGCGATCAGCAGGCGATAATCGGTCTTGGGGATGCGCCGCGCCACTTCACGGGCAAACATGGCGCCAACCACCAGGCCAAAACCCCAGTTGATGGCGCAGGCGATGGCCGAGATAAAGGTCACCAGCATCACGCCCTGACCGGGGGTCTTGGCCAGTGACGCCATGCTGGCCATACCGTGCTTGACGGGCGGCGAACTGGCCAGGGCATGGCCGGTGACCAGGATCAGCGCCATTTCCATCGAGAAGCGCAGCAGATTCCAAAAGCCGTCGCCCCACATCAGCACCATCTGGGTCGGGGTCTTGGGCGTCAGGCCCAGGGCCAGACCGAAGACCAGCATGGTCAACAGGATGGCGAAAATCAGCGGGTCGGGCAGGAACCGGTGAACAATATTGGTGAAAAATCTGGAGATTGTTTTGATCATTTGTCTCTCCCCGCATTTTCGGCCGGGCGCATATTTTGCGCAGCATCGGTCCCATTGGCGTTCTACGGGTAACAAAGGCAATGATCATGCCAAGAGAAATAAGGGTAATTATTTCTGCATTGCAGCAAATGGTATGCCTGATCTCTGCGGAAACAGGGGGTATCTATTTATTCTAATGTTGCAGATGCTAACGAAAATTCCATTTCTCTGCGCATTAAACTGCACTGGTGCGCAAGGCTTTGCGCAGCCGCAATGATTTTGTCTTGATAATTTTATTGAGGGGCCGCAGGGGTTCCGTTAGGCTTTTGCAATCAATAAGTGCATTTTGCCTTGGGCCGCTCTCTACTTGCTAGGCTTGGGGCTGTGCCGGGGATAAGGGGAAGCAACCATGAGCGACGTTAAGCATGCACCTACCCGCGCCGGGCACTGGCTGCCCGAGGGCAAGGATTTTCTGGACGCCTGGCTGGGCGATCTGATCCTGCGGTCGCAATCCCTTGGTCTGCCGCTGCTGCCGGTGGTGGCCGAGTTCAAGGAGTTGATCGAGAACGATGCGGAACTCTACATGGCTTTCACCACCATGTTTACGCAGGTTCCCTCGCCCTACAGCGCCAACCTGCCCATGCCCCAGGGCGGGAGGAAGGTCAATCCGCTGGGGGAATTTCAGGTCACCGACTATCAGCAGATGCTGGAACTGATCAACACCGTGCTCTACGAAGCCCCGACCTACAGCAAGATTGCCGATCAGGTCGGGCTGATCGGTTTTCCCATCAATACCATTTTGGATTGGACGATGGGCACGCCGGGCGGGTTCTGGGCCTTCAGCAATGACAAGGTCAATGCGCAGCTGAAGAAGATCCTGAATTACTGGTCCACCGTGCTGGTATCGCCGGAATCCTGTTATGTGCTGACCGATACGGTGCTCGAACGCAAATATCGGCAGAACCATGACCGCCTGGGCTGGTTCACCCATACCGCGCTGGAAGCCCTGGCCGCCGCCGATCCGCTGCGCGGCAAGAACGGCGCGCCTTACGAGGCCTATAACAACTTCGTCCACAATTTCGAATGCGACCCCGACAAGCCCCACTGGGGCTATAAGTCCTGGGACGATTTCTTCACTCGCCTCTTTCGTGACGGGGTGCGCCCGGTGGCGTCGCCCGACGACGACGCGGTGATCGCCAACGCCTGCGAATCAGCGCCTTATCGGGTTTGTTACGGGGTCAAGCAGCGCGACACTTTTTGGATCAAGGGCCAGCCCTATTCCTTGCAGCATGTGCTGAATAATGACGATCTGGCCGATCAGTTTTATGGCGGCACGGTCTATCAGGCGTTTCTCAGCGCGAAAAGCTATCACCGTTGGCACAGCCCGGTCAGCGGCACCATCCGCAAGGTGGTGCAGGTGGAGGGGACCTATTATTCGGAAACCCTGGCGGAAGGTTTCGATCCTGCCGGGCCCAACGATTCCCAGGGCTACATCGCCCAGGTGGCGGCCCGCGCCCTGGTCTTCATCGATGCCGACAACAAGGATATCGGCCTGATGTGCGTGGTTCCCATCGGCATGGCCGAAGTCTCAAGCTGTGACGTCACCGTCAAACCGGGCGACAAGGTCAAGAAGGGCGAACAATTGGGGATGTTCCATTTCGGTGGTTCGACCCATTTGCTGATCTTTGGGCCGCAAGTGCAGTTGGCTTTCGATCTGCATGGCCTGACGCCGGGCCTGGATGCCGAAGCCAACATTCCGCTGTCTTCGCGGATTGCCACCGTGGTCAAATCGTAATCTGAAAAAGTCCCCTGCCCGATGGGCGGGGGACTACTTCCCGTGGGCGATGGCGATCAGCCGGTCTACGTCCAGATGGCATTCCACATGGGCAGCCAGATCGTCCAGAACCTGCTCGACCTGGGCGTCGTAATCCAGCGTGCTGACCCGCCCCGGACGGAAACGATCCAGCAAGGCGGCGCGGAAGCCGTCGGCGGCGAACAGGCCGTGCAGATAACAGCCCATCACCCGGCCATCGCTCGATTGCGCCCCATCGGGCTGACCGTCCAGGATCAGGAAGGGGCGGTCGCAGTCAGGGCCATCGGTGCGGCCCATATGCATTTCATAGCCGCGCACCGGTTGGCCCAGGCCCTGTCCGGTGATTTCGCGTAAGGTCTTGTCGCCCGCCATTTCGGTATCCACCGCCAGCAACCCCAGACCTTTGGTCGCGCCGGGCGGACCTTCAATACCCAGGGGATCCGAGACGCTGTGGCCCAGCATCTGATATCCGGCGCAAATGCCCAGCACATGGCCACCGCGCCGCAGATGGGCCGTCAGATCAATGTCCCAGCCTTGGCCGCGCAGGAAGTCCAGATCGGCGATGGTGGCCTTGGATCCGGGCAGAATCACCAGATCGGCGTCGCCGGGTAGGGGCTGTCCGGGGGCGATGAAATCCAGTCGGACATCGGGTTCCGCCGCCAGGGGGTCGAAATCGTCGAAATTGGCGATCCGTGACAGGCGCGGCACGGCGATGCGGATCGGGGCGTCATTGTCCGATCCAGCCTTACGGCCATGGGACAGCGAAGCCCCATCCTCGGCGGGCAGCAGGGCGGCTTGGGCAAACCAGGGCAGAATCCCCAGGCTAGGCCAGCCGGTTCGTTCGGCGATCAGATCGACGGCGGGTAGAAACAGCGTCGGATCGCCACGAAACTTGTTGATGATCCAGCCTTTGATTCGGGCCTGTTCATTGGGGGGCAACAGGGCATGTACACCCACCAGACTGGCGATGACGCCGCCTCGGTCGATGTCGCCCACCAGCACCACCGGCACATCGGCGGCTTCGGCAAAGCCCATATTGGCGATGTCCGAGGATCGTAGATTGACTTCCGCCGCACTGCCCGCCCCTTCGACCACCACGATGTCGCGGTCCTGGCCGACCTGGGCAAAGCTGTCCAGCACGGCAGGCAGCAGGGTGGGTTTCAAGGCGTGGTAATCCCTGGCCCCGGCATTGCCCAGGACGCGGCCCTGCACCACCACTTGCGAGCCGACCTCGCTTTGCGGCTTCAGCAGCACGGGGTTCATATGGCGGCTGGGGGCCAGACGGCAGGCGCGGGCCTGCAAGGCCTGGGCGCGACCGATTTCACCGCCGTCTTGGGTGATGGCGGCATTATTGCTCATATTCTGCGGCTTAAACGGGGCGACCTTGAACCCCCGCAGGGTCAAAGCCCGGCACAGGCCCGCCGCCAGCATCGATTTGCCGACATCGGACCCAGTGCCTTGCAGCATCACCGCCGGGGCGAAGCGGCCTGGATGATCAGGTTTAACGGGCAAGGAAATCCCTCAGGCGGTCGGCCTGGGTGTTGGTGACGGCGCGGTCCAGCAAAATGGCGCGGGCCGCAACGTTCTGGCCGTAATAGGAGGCGTTCCAGGATTCGCGCGGCGAAACGGCGGTGCCTTCCAAGGACAACCCCCCATAAAGGCCGACCCCCGACAGAGAGAACGCGATGATGTCGGCGCTGGTGTCGGTGCCGGTCGATGCATTCATGCCCGCCCCGACCACGGCAAAAGTCACCCCCGCATCGGCGCCGAACTTGAACTGACTGTTCATCACCGCATTGACGCCCTTGTCGTTCATCATCAGGAACATGATGGCGGCGCTTTCCACACCGATTTGCAGGCCCAGGCTGCCGCCGGTCATGGAATAGAACGCCGGATAGCTCCAGGTGCCATCGGCGCCGCGCACCATCATCACGCCGTCGCCATACTGGCCGCCCAGGATGAACCCGCCCTTATAAAGGCTGGGAACGATCAGCACGCCATGTGCCTTGGACAGGCGGGGCTGGAAGTTCTTCTGAAAATTGGTGTCGGTCTTCATCCGCTCGACCGTGCTCAGCGCCTGGTTGACCACCTGCTGCTGATTATATTGGGCCAAAGCGGGCTGGGCGGCGGCGACGCCCAGAACCGCCAGCAAAGCCAGAACAAGGGTGCGGATGGATTGCATGATCAGAACTCGACTCCGGGCTGGGCCTTCACGCCGTCGCGGAAGGGGTGCTTTACCATGGTCATTTCGGTCACCAGATCGGCGGCGGCGATCATCGGGTCCAGGGCGTTGCGGCCCGTCACCACCACGTGCTGATGGCCGGGTCGGGACAAGATGGCGTCCAGAACCGGCTCGACTGGCAAATAGCCATAGCGCAGAACCACATTCAATTCATCCAGAATGACCATGGCATAGTCAGGATTTTCCAACATTGCCTTGGCTTCGTCCCAGGCCCGTTCGGCGGCGGCGATGTCGCGGGCGCGGTCCTGGGTCTCCCAGGTGAAGCCTTCGCCCATGGCCTTGAAGGTCACCAGATCGCCGAAACCTTCGAGAACCCGGCGTTCGGCGGTATCCCACGCGCCCTTGATGAACTGGATCACGCCCACTTTCATGCCGTGACCGATGCAGCGCAGCGCCATGCCGAACGCCGCCGAGCTTTTGCCCTTGCCCGCCCCGGTATGGACCAGCAGCAGCCCGCGCGCGCCGGATGTTTTCTTGGCCATCAAACGGTCGCGGGCGGCTTTCTTCTTGGCCATCTTTTCGCGGTGGCGGGCTTCCAACTCTTCCGGGGTTTCGTTCAAGGGGCTTTCTTCGGTCATGCCAAAGACTCCAACAGGGCGTGAACATCGTTGCGGCGGCTTTTCCACAGGCCGCGATCCAGGGCTTCGCGCAGGCGCGCCGCCATATCCTTCAACGCTGCCGGGTTGGCGTCCTTGAGGAAAGCCAAGACATCGTCGTCGGCCAGATAGGCTTCGAACACCGCGTCGAAATGGTGGTCCTTGACGGATCGCGCCGTGGCGGCAAAGGCGAACAGATAATCGACGGTGGCGGCCATTTCGAAGGCGCCCTTATAGCCATGGCGCATCACGCCCGCGATCCATTTGGGATTGACCACGCGGGCGCGCACGATGCGGGCGATTTCTTCGTCCAGCGTGGCGATGCGCGGTGTTTCGGGGCGGGAATGGTCGGCGTGATAAACGGCCGGAGTCTGACCCGACAGCACTCGCACCGCCGCCGCCATGCCCCCTTCGAACTGATAATAATCGTCGGAATCCAACAAATCGTGTTCGCGGTTGTCCTGGTTTTGCACCACCGCTTCGGCCCGCTTCAGACGGGTTTCGAACAGACCATGTTCAGCCGCCCCCGCCGCGCCCGAGCCATAGGCATAGCCGCCCCAGGCCACATAGGCCCGCGCCAGATCGGCGTCGGTCTGCCAGCCGCGTTCGTCGATCATCGCCTGCAAGCCCGCCCCATAAGCCCCCGGTTTCGATCCGAATACCCGGAAAGCGGCGCGGCGGCGGGCCTGTTCCTCGTTCTGTCCCAGGGCGGTCAGGCGGGCGGTTTCGCTGCGCACGGCGGCGGCCATGGGGTTCATCTCTTCGGGTTCGTCCAGGGCGGCGACGGCGCGGGCGGCGGAATCGAACAGATCGATCAGGGCCGGAAAGGCGTCGCGGAAGAACCCGGATACCCGCAAGGTCACATCGATGCGCGGACGATCCAGCAGCGACAGCGGCAGGATTTCAAAGCCGGTGACCCGGCGCGAGGCGGAATCCCAGGTCGGGCGCGTTCCCATCAGGGCCAGGGCCTGGGCCACGTCATCGCCGCCGGTGCGCATATTGCTGGTGCCCCAGGCGCTGATGGCCATGGCCTTGGGCCAAGCGCCCTGATCCTGCAAATGCCGTTCGATCAGCAGGTTGGCCGATTTCCAGCCCAGGCTCCAGGCGGCGGGGGTGGG
>JASLCK010000175.1 GCA_030151865.1 Rhodospirillaceae bacterium
CCACCGTACAGGGTGCTGCTTTTACCCGTGTCGCTGCCGGTAATCTGGTCGTTTCCGCTGCCGCCCAGAATGACTTCGATGTTGGTGATGGTGTCGGTGCTAGACCCGCCACCCGCTGTTCCGGTGGTCAGGTTGATGGTCTGCCCGGCAGTTTCAGCCAAGTAACTGAGGGTATCAATACCGGTGCCACCATCGATGGAGTTCGTCCCCGATGAAATAGCAATGGTGTCGGCCAGGTTCCCGCCTGTGATGGTCAGAGAACCGGTTCCGCCGGTAATGGTGTTGGAATAATTCAGCGCGCCCTTGACGGCTTCCAAATTGCCAACGACCACCCGGTCGTTGATGGCTGCCCCCCCATTCAGACTCTGGTTGGCCAGATTAAGCGCAACACCCTGGGTGGCGCTGCTGTAATCCAAAGTATCGACGCCGGTGCCGCCGTCAAAGGTGACGACCGATGCTGATGTGCCGCCGATGAACGTATCGTCGTGGCTGCTGCCATCGATGACTGAAATGCCGTTATAGACATCGCCCTGAGCCCAGCCGCCGCTTTGGGTCGGATTGCTCATATGAACGGTCACGCCGCCAGTGGCGGTGCCATAACTGACCGTATCGATACCGCCACCGCCGGTAAAGGTGTCGGCCCCGGCCCCGGCGACAAAGGTGTTGTTGTTGGCGTCGCCGGTAATGGTGTCGCCATGTGCCGAGGCAATGACGTTTTCGATGTTCAGATAGCGGTCACCCACCGCCAACCCGCCATTTTGCGTGTTGTCAGCCAGATTGACCGTATTGGCCGATGCCGCGTACTGATAGCTGACCCAGTTGTTGCCAGCCCCGCCATCAAAGGTATAGGCCGCGCCCGACCCGCTGATGATGGTGTCATCAAAGCCGGTGGCCTGGATGATCTGGATGTTGCTGATGGTGTCGCCCTGGGCGTCGTTGGTGCCATGGCTGGCCGCGCCGGAAAAGGCCGTGTCGATCACCGCACCCGAGGTGGATGTCGCAAACGACAGCATATTGGCGCTTCCGCCGCCGCCATCAATGCTGTCTCCACCGCCAGCGCCGCCGAAGATCGTGTCGTTCTGGCTGCTGCCCTTCAGATAATCCGCTGCGTTGCCGCCGTGAATGGTCAGGCTGCTGGTACCGCCAATGATGGTATTGGCGGCGGTCTGGCTGCCATAAATCTCCTGCATATGGCCATCAACGACGCGGTCCTTGAGCGCCGATCCGGCGTTTTGGCTTTGATCCAGCAGGTCCAGGGTTACACCGATCGCCTTGGCGCGGTAATCCAGAGTGTTGACGCCAGCACCGCCGTCCAGGATCATCACGGTGGTGGCCGTGCCGCCCAGGAAGGTATCGTCGAAGTTGGAGCCCAGAATGGCTTCGATGTTGTGGTAAATGTCGCCCTTGGCGTCGCCCGTGCTGTTGGTCGTGTTGCCCAGATCGAACGTCAGGCCGCTGGCGCTGGTGACATAGGCGGCGGTATTGATGCCGCTGGCCGATCCGCCATCCAAATAATCGGCCCCGCCGCCGCCTTCCAATGTGTTGTTGCCCGCACCGCCCAACAGGGTGTTGACCGCAGCATCGCCGATCAGCAGATCGTCACCTGATGTGCCAATCAGATTTTGGATGTTGTGATAGGTCGTGCCCTTGGCGTCGCCACCGGTTCCGGTGCCGCTTTGCAGGTTGATGGTGATGCCACCGTGAACGGAATCACTATAAGAAACGGTATTGTTGCCGTTGCCGCCATCAAAGGTATCGGCGCCACCTTCGCCAAAGAAGGTGTCATTGCCGTTGCCGCCAGTGATGGTGTCGGCTGACAAGGTGCCGTAAACCGTCGTCGAGGTGTTCCCGGTATAGATAACGGCGGGAATACCCTGGGCCGGCAGCACGTAAACCGAATTGCCATCAGCATTCTTGACGTTCATATCCGCGCCGGAAGACGCGTCGCGAACCTGAAAGTTCAGCTGCTGAGAAACTGAATATTCGACCCCGGTCGAGGTCTTGGCCTTCACCAGGAAACTGAGGCTGAACGACGAGTGGACCGGATTGTTGGAGTCTGCCGCCTGCGTGTTATAAAACAACGTCAGGCCTACGCCGTCGGCGCCTTGACCACTGCTGAGATTGACGGTCCAGGTATGGGTATCCACCTGGGTTGCGCCTGCGAGAGAAAAGCCCGCCGGAATATCGCCGACCAGACTGATGGTCATGTTGCTTAAGGTCTGGAAAACACCCGAGACCTGAACGTTCAGCGCCTTGGCAAATTTCCCAGTGCCGCCGATATCCGGCCCCCCCACCGCCGGGCCGTTGGCATAGATGACCGACGTGGTGTCGTTGCCCACCAGGGTTTGCGCCAGATACTGTGCCGTATTGCTGAAATATTGGTGATCAGTCGGTGCCGATCCGATACCGCCGCCTGAACCCAACAGGGTGTTGCCCGACTGGGTTTGCCCAACCACATTGCCAAACCACGCCACCATGACAGGCGGAACCGCCACGGCGGGCGGCGGATTGCTGGGGGTGGCGGCGGGGCCCGGCGGCGGCTCCAAGGGGTGGTCGTTGGTCGGCGCGGCGTTGTAATTGCCGGTTTTATCGTTGGCGACGGCTTTGGCTTTTTCCAGCAGTTTCTCGATCGAGCTTTGCTGGACTTCCATCGGGGCGACGTTGGGGTTGCTTTCCGACGCCTGGGTTTCGCTGTCCTTGCTGGCGTCGCTGGCGTGCTTGTCGGTGTGTTCCTGGTCCTTGGCTTCCTTGGTCGCACCATCCTTTTTGCCGCTGTCGAGGACAGTGGCCAGGGCGGGGACGGGGTTGTCGGGGGTGACAACTTTGTCAACGGCCGAGAACAGTTTGGACGAATCAACAATGGCGTCGGAAAAATGGATCTGCGGCGGATTGTCGCCGGTGGCATTGATGGCTGCTTCGGCAAGGATAATGCGCTCACCGGACTTGGTCGTGACGACAAAGTCGATGTCGATGATGTCAATGCGCGCAACCGATCCCTGCGGCATGTTCAGATTGAACTGCCCGCGGGAATCTGCCGTGATTACCTTGACCTGATCGGCCATGTCCGCTTACCCAACCCTTGATCCAATCCACCCAATCGCTGAGTGTACCGCAAGCACGGTATAGTTTTCCTTAAACTTTTGTCTTAAGCCATCTGATTAAGGGGTGTCCCGAACAGCACCACGGGCGACCTCACGCAGCTCGGCGCGCATATCGCGGGCCATATTGCGTTGCGAGGTGCGCATTTCTTCCAAGGTGGCCTCCAGCAGCGAGGTCTGACGGGTAACGCCCGCCGACAGACCCTTGAGGGATTCCAGCATGGTGCCCATGTTGTCGAAGGATTCCTTGATGCCGTAGAGATGGCGGGTCGCGCCGATTTCCACTTCCTGGACCTTCTGGACTTTTTCCTGCAGTTCCTTCAACAGGCCCTGAACTTCCGACGCCGAATCGCGCAGCATGGTCTGGCCCGAGCTCGACGCGGTCAACTGGTTCTGGCCGATGGTGGCAACCTCGCTCAGCTTGCTGGCCAACTGTTGCAAGCCGCCGCCGATGTTACCCACCGCCGCGGTCAGTGCTTGCAGCTTGCGGTCCAGCTTGGCTTCGCTGTCCGAAGTGCGGTCGTTTACGTCATGCAGCACGCCGACCGCTTCGTCCAGCTTGGACAGGGTCTGGCCGTTGATGGTGCCGACCATTTCGTAATGGGTGCGGGTGCTGTCGTTGGAAACAGATAGTTTCTGATCGATGGCGCTCAAGGTATCGACCATGCGGGTCATCGATTTCTGATGATCCTGGCCGTTGGTCAACAGGGCGCGGATTTCGCCCAGCATTTCCTCGTTGGTTTCCTTCATGCGCGGGCCAAAGCCCAACAGATCGTTGGTGCGTTTGTTGGCTTCAACGTTGCTTTCGATGGCGGCGGACACTTCCTCCAGCTTGCGGGCCAGGGTGTCGACGCGGGTTGCCACCGACAGCGAGGCGTCCTGCGAACGGTGGAACAGTTCCTGCAACGAATTCATGTTGCTGACCATTTCCGACAGGAACTCGCTCAGGAATTCTTCGCTGACACCGCCACGGGCCGAGGTCGGGGCGGCCTGGGCGACGCCACCGACCGGCAGCGCGCCGCGCACGCGTTCGACCAGACGATGCAGGGTGTCGCGGGCGTCGGCCATGACGACCTTGTTGAAGCGCCGCGCGGTCAATTGCATCAGGCCCAGCACCAGGCTGCCCACCAGACCGAACATCGAAGCCGAGAAGGCGATCCCCATGCCGGCCAGCGGCTTGCGCAGTTCGCCGACCAGTTTCAGGAATTCGGTGTCGATCGACGCGGTGGATGGGCCGTTGGCCAAGCCGTCCAACATGCCGCTGATGCCGGTCAGGGTTTCCAACAGACCGATAAAGGTCCCCAACAGGCCCATGGCGATCATGAAGCCGACCAGGAAGCTGGGCAGTTCCATCTTCGAATTGAATTCATCTTCCAGCGAATGCAGTTCGCTTTCGATGGCGGTCTGGTCCAGCTGGGACGACAGCTTGCCGCCGGTTTCGGCGATGAATTCAAGGAAACGGTGCATCAGACGGCCGCGCAGCCAATCGGCTTCCAGCAGTTCCGTCATGTTGCCGCCTTGCCCAACCTCGGTGGCATAGCGCAGCAGGGAAATCCGTTCCCGCCCGGCATCGATGATGCGCAAGACAAACAGGACCGCGCCAATCATGCCGACGATGATGATGCAACTGTTCAGGAAGGTGTTGCCTTCGATCGCATGGATCACAAAGTCGGAATAATTGACCCCGACCAGCCCCAGCAAGATCACCGGGGCCAAAGCCTGAAGAAGATGCAGAATGAATTTGATGTTGTTCATCTTGCTTCAACCAATCTGTTTAACGGGGGTCACGAAAAGCGTTGTAGGCAAATTTGGTAAAGGGCGAGGTGATGTATTTCATCACCGTGCGCTGGCCGATCACCACATCGCCGGTCACGGTCATGCCGGGGATGATCGGGTGACCGGCGTAAGAGTCCGGCAACTGGTCCACCGCGATGACGACGCGGTAATAGGGATCGCCCTTGGCGTCCTGCACGGTGTCGGAACTGACTTCCGCCACATGGCCGTGCAAAATCCCCAATTCGCCGACGTCATAGGCGCTGATACGGATCTTGGCGGGCAAACCGGTCTGCAATTCGCCACGGTCGCTGGGACGGGCCTTGGTTTCCAGTTGCAGATGTTCGGTGGTGGGCGTGATTTCGATGATGGTGTCGCCCGGCTTGACCACGCCGCCGATGGTGGTGACGTTCAGCTTGTTGATGATGCCGTCCACCGGGGCGCGCACTTCAGTGCGGATGTTGCGGTCGGCCTGGGCGGTGGCGGTCTTTTGCAGCCGGTCCACTTCCAAAAGGGTGGTGGACAGATCACCCTGGGCTTCGGTGCGATAGCGGTTGCGCACATCGCTGGCGCGGGCCTGGGCTTCGCCGATGGCGGCCTGAATTTTTGGGATAGCCCCTTCGGCGTCGCCCAATTCGCTGGCCAAACGCTGTTCGCGGCTTTGCGCTTCCAGCACTTCCAGGTTCGAGGCGGCAGCCTTGGCGGCCATATGGGTAAACAGTTCCAGACGCTTGCGCGCGGTTTCCAATTCGCTCTTCAGCCGCGCACGGCGATTGGCGATTTCGGAAATCTCGGCGTTGCGCTGACGGATCTGTTCTTCAAAAATGGTGCGTTCCTGTTCCATCTTCTGGCGGCGCAGACGAAACAACTGCTGTTCGGTTTCCACCAACTCGCGGCGGTCTTTCAGGTCGGCGGTGACGCTAAAGTTTTCCTGGCCGTTAGCCTCCGCCTCCAGCCGGGCGGCGCGGATGCGCAGGCCGTCGATCTTCAACTGGGTTTCCGACAAAGACGCCTGGATCGACGTGTTGTCGATCACCAGTAAAACGTCGCCCTTGTGTACGTTGGCACCTTCGTTGGTGTTGATCGATGCGACGATGCCGCCTTCCAGATGCTGGATGGTCTGACTGCGCCCGGCCGGAATGATGCGGCCTTCAACACGTACAATGCGGTCCACCGTGGCCAGGGACGCCCAGACAATGATCGCCACCACCAAGACCGCCATCACCGCCATGATGACCGGCGGCTGTTCCATGCGCCTTCGCAGCCGCAGCGGCACCACGGCGCGCGGTTTGGTGGCGGGGGAAGCGGCGGTCAGGGCCTGTCCGTCAGTTGGGGCGGACAAAGCGGATCTCCACCCGGCCTTCGGCATTGTCGCGGCTGGGTACGGTGGTGATGTTGATGGTCTTGGGCGTGCCGACCTTTTCATCGATCAGCAGATTGCGGATGTCGAGAGCCCGGTAATAGGCCAGACGGCGGCCTTCGCTATAGGTTTCCACACCGGCCAGGGCGCGCAATTGGGCGGTGGTTCCCGCCAGTTCGTTGCGATGGCGGGCGATCACTTTGCGCAGTTCGGCCTTGGCGCGATCGTTCAGCAAGATCACGCTCTTGGGAAAGGTCACGACGATGGCTGCCGAATCGCGGACGGCGGCGGTGGCGTCCTTGTCCTTGTAGTTCTGAACCCCGGCATTGACGTCCAGCTGAACCTTTTCCACCACCACGCTGGGGGTGACGGCCAGTTCCTTCAATTCTTCCTGGGTCTTGATCTGGACCAGTTCCTTGCGGGCCGCTTCAGCCTGCGCCTTGGCTTCGGCCTCGGCCTGTTTGGCGTCGGCGACGACCTTGTTCTTGGCGTCGATCGTACGGTTGGCTTCGGTCACGGCCTTTTGCAGAATGTTCACCTGGGTCTGCAATTCGGCCATGGTTTGGGCTTCATGCTCGGCCTGGTGCTTCTGCTGTTCGCTGAATTCGTTGGCCTTCTGCTTGACCTTGCCCGATGTGATGACCAGGGCGAACACGAACACCACCAGCACGAAGACCAGTGTCAGCACCACGTTGCTGAGCGCATCAACGAAGCCGGGCCAGTAATTTTGATCGCCGCCGCTGCCGCCGACTGCCATTAGTGTCCTCCCTCGGAAGTCGTCCCAGAGGTCGCCCCGGAAGTGCTGCCCCCATCAGG
>JASLCK010000178.1 GCA_030151865.1 Rhodospirillaceae bacterium
GACAAGCCCGAGCGGCGCTTGAGCCTGGCTGGCACCGGAGGTGCCGCCGCCAGAGGCATTAACGAGAGCTGTTTCCGTTTGAACGGAAACAGCTCTAGGCCGCACCTTGGAAGTCGAAACCAGCATTATCGACGGCCTGAGCCACCACATCGGCCGCAGCACCATCGACGGTCACGCGGCCATTGGGCAAATCCACCGCCACCGTAGCGCCGGGAGCCGCCGCCTTGATCGCCTGTTCCACCGACCGGGCGCAACCGCCGCAGGTCATGCCCGACACCTTAAACGTCTCAGCCATCTTATCACTCCTGACTGGCCCATCCGCCCGCAGCGACAGGGCCGAAGGGAAGCTATCCTGATGGATACAGATAATCTGTCAATCGCATCGCGCAATAGTCAGAGATGAACTCTCTCATCGGGCAATTTCGTGACCTGAGACCGCAAAACTGCTCCATCGAAAAAGAGAGTTTTTCCGGCAAGATTGGAAACCTGAAGCAGGGGAATCTTGTCGATGAAAAAGTCGAAATTTGCCGAGGAACAAATCGCGTTCGCCCTTCGCCAAGGAGAGCTTGGCACACCGGTGGCGGAGGTCTGTCGGAAAATGGGCGTCTGCGAAGCAACCTATTTCCGCTGGAAACATAAATACGGCGGACTCGGCCCCTCCGAGCTTCGCAAGCTGCGTCAGCTTGAAGAGGAAAACCTCAAGCTGAAGCGCCTTGTGGCCGATCTGTGTCTGGACAAGGCCATGCTCCAGGAGGTGCTGTCAAAAAAGGTTTAAAGCCTGATCGTCGTCGCGAGGTCGCCCGGTGGCTACAAGACCGCTACCGGGTCAGCGAGCGGCGCAGTTGCTCAGTCCTGCGCTTTGGCCGCCGGACCCTGCGCTACGTGGGCAAGCGCGACGATCAGGCTCCTTTGCGCCAACGCATCAAGGACATTGCGGCAGCACGGGTGCGCTACGGCTATCGACGCATCCATGTGCTGTTGCAACGGGAGGGCTGGAAGGTGAATCACAAACGGGTGCGCCGGCTGTATTGGGAAGAAGGATTGAACCTTCGCCTGAAACGCCCCCGGCGCCATGTTACGGCGGCCCGGCGCATGGACCGTCCGGCCATCGGCCAATGAAGTTTGGGCCATGGATTTCGTCTCGGACGCCTTGTTCAACGGCAAACGGTTCCGGGCTTTGACGGTGGTGGATGCCTTCACCAGAGAAAGCCTGGTCATCGAGGTCGACCAGGGTCTCAAGGGCGATCAGGTGGTGGGCGTCCTGGAGCGGCTGAAATTCCAGCGGGGCACCGCGCCGGCCAAGACCCGCGTCGATAATGGCCCGGAATTTGTTTCCAAGGTGCTGGACCACTGGGCCTATCTCAACGGGGTTGTATTGGATTTCTCCCGACCGGGCAAGCCGACCGATAACGCCTATGTCGAATCCTTCAATGGCCGCCTGCGGGACGAGTGCTTGAACACGCATTGGTTCTTGAGCTTGGACGACGCCCGGGTCAAGATCGAGGCTTGGAGGCGGCACTATAATGAGGACCGTCCTCACACATTCCTGGGGTACCAGACACCGGCCGATGAAGCGCCGGAGCTCTCTTTCCAAATGGTGCAGTTTCCGGGATAGGGGCAAGAACAGGTCAGACTCTACCTCAAACCGGCTACATTTACGGGGAACAGGTCAACCAGTTGCAATTCTGACTGGAAAGTTGGCCCGTGTCGTATCGGCACGATGATATGGATACGTGACGCTGTGTGCATTATCGGGTTAAGTTGGATCCCGCGTACTAAAGGCGTCCGTCATTCTCGCGCGCGGAAGCGTCTTGCCCTTGAACTCCATCGTTAGGGATTCGTCATTATGCATTCCTCCAATGTGTCGTCGGCCCGCCGCTTACTTGTCGCCATCCCATGCCTGAACGAAGCTGCGACAATTGCCGAGGTTGTTCGTGCGGTGCCGCGACAGATTCCAGGCCTGACGGCTGTGGATGTGGTCGTGATTGACGATGGATCAACCGACAACACCGGCGCACTTGCCATCCTAGCGGGGGCATATGTGGTGCGCCACACCCGCAACAGGGGCGTTGGCGCGGCGTTCCAATCAGCGTTGACCTACGCCATAAGCCACGGCTACGACCTGATGGTGAACATTGACGGTGACCGTCAATTTGATCCCCAGGACATCCCTAAACTGGTCGCACCGGTTATAGCTGGCGAGGCAGACATGGTGACAGCCTCGCGCTTCATCGATCCGGCACTGCGGCCGGATATGCCGCAGGTAAAGCTGGTGGGTAACCATTTAATGTCATACCTGATCAGCAAATTGGTACGGAAAAAATATGCGGATGTGTCCTGCGGCTTCCGCTGCTACAGCCGCGAGGCTTTTCTGCGCATGAACCTGCAAGGTGCATTCACCTATACGCAGGAAACTTTCCTCGACTTTGCTGCCAATAACGTCGAGATCAAGGAGGTGCCGATCAAAGTCACCTATTTCGACGATAGAGAATCGCGCGTAGCTGGTAGCATCGGAAAATACGCCATCAACACCGGAAAGATTATTTTTCGAGGGTATCGCGATTATTTTCCTTTGCGCTTTTTTCTCGGGATGGCCGCGGTCTGGGGCATTCCCGGCCTACTGCTTTCGCTAGTATTTTTCATCCACTTCTGGTTTACAGGGAGTTTCTCTGGCTACTTGTTCGCCGGATTCAGTGGTGCCTTCCTGATATTGTTATCGATACTGTTCGTCATTGTTGCAATCGTCGCCGACATGCTGGACCGCATCCGCGTCAATCAGGAGAGGATCCTTTACATCCTCAAGAAGTCCCCTCATTCGTACGAGCCGCATGCATGAACTCCTTGCTGTCCTCCTCGCAAACAGCTTGTGTCTGCCGACTGTGCAGCGGTAGCGCGACCTCGCCGCTGTATACCACCAAGGGTTACGACCTTGTTCTCTGCCGCAGTTGCGGCTTCGTTCAGGTCATCAACAGGCCGGACGATGCTCTGCTCGACCGTCTTTATGCTGAATTGCACCTGAAGCATCTAGCCTTCCGTGACGAGATTGCGGCACGGCGCGAGAACCAGCGGCGGCTGGAATTCGTGAAAACAAAGGTCCCGGCCGGGGCAAACGTGCTCGATGCGGGATGTGCGACTGGGGATTTCCTTATCGAAGCAAAAGATACCTACACGGTCTATGGTGTCGACATTTCGGCCAAGGCTGTTGAAGTGGCGACACAGCGGCTGCCGGAATTGCGCGACCGTTTGACGGCCAGCCGCCTAGAAAACCTGCAGGGAACCTGGCCACAATTCGACGCCGTCTGCCTGTGGGATGTGATTGAGCACCTGTGGGACCCGGTGCCGGTCGTTCAAGACCTGCTCAAATTGGTTAAGCCGGGCGGCTATCTCTTTATGTCCACCCCTGATATTGGCACACCGACGGCGCGGGTGATGCGGCAGAAATGGGCATTTATGATCCCGCCATATCATCTATGCTTCTTCTCCCGGCAGTCTTTCACCCACCTGTTTGGTCAGCGGCTACCTGCGGAAACAGTTGCGATCAAGTCCCTGGGAAAGTGGACGAACCTTACCTTTATCTTCTATAAGCTGAACCAGATGAGCAAATACTTGGCGCCCATGTGGCTTGTCGAGTTGCTGTCGCGGAGCCGCCTCGGACGCCTCAACATTTATGTTCCAACTGGCGATATTGTTTATCTTGCTGTCAAGAAGGTGGACTAAGTAAAATGTGCGGTATCTTCGGTCTGGTCGCCACACCCTCCTGTGCCATCGGCGCCAGCGTTCTTGGCGGTCTCATTGGTAATCTCCTACTGCTGTCGGAAACGCGCGGTAAGGATGCCTCTGGACTGATGGTGGTCGGCTCGGAGGAGATTGATGTCCTCAAGTTACCCGCACGCCCCCGCGTCCTGCTGAAGACTACAGCTTATAAATCCTTGGTGCGAGAAGCGCTTGCCCGTTATCGGCAGGGCCAACACCTAGTTATCGCTGGCCATACGCGCATGGTGACCAACGGGTCCGAGGGCGACGGCAACAACAACCAGCCGGTCATCAAGAGCGATCACGTCCTGCTGCATAACGGCATCATCGTCAATGATGGCGACATCTGGACCGCCAACCCAGACCTGACTCGGGAATACATGGTTGATTCCGAGGCCTTTGCGGCAATCTTGTCCAAAGCCAGGGAGGGAGGGGCCTCATTCCCCCAAGCCATGGTTCGCGCTTTCGCCCAAGCGCGGGGCGCCAATACCATCGTAGCCATTGGTCGGGCCGATCAGGTGATGATGCTGGGGACCAGCAATGGTTCTTTATATTACTGGACTGATCCCAGCCGCACCTTGTCCATCTTCAGTTCGGAGCGTGTCATCCTGGAGCGGACGATCAGCCGCTTGAAGTTGCCGATTGCGGCTGACGTGCACCACTTGCCGGTACATCACTGCCTGCGCCTGGATCTGACCGACGCGACATTCACCGAATTCTCCCCGGCCGAGGCCGAGGCTGCACAGGGGGCTGTTTCGACAGGGGCGGCTCGAGAGGTGCGGCTGGTCAAGCCGACCGGCTTTACCCCCCCCTTTTTGCGACGCCCTGGCTCCCACGATTGGAAGCTCCTTGAATCACTGATGCAGCCCGACCGGGCGGCGGTGGCCGCCCTGCGGCGTTGCACTCAATGCCTTCTACCGGAAACCTTTCCTTTCATCCACTTCGACCATGACGGTGTTTGCCAGTTCTGCCGGGGGCACAAGTCTCGCAAACTCGGTGACCCAGAGACCCTGCCCCGCTTGGCCCGGTCCATGGCTAGCACGCCAAGCCGCCAAGACTGCCTAGTACCTATCAGTGGTGGGCGTGACAGTTGCTACGGTCTCCATTACGTCAAGAAAGTTCTTGGCCTCAATCCGGTTGCCTATACTTACGATTGGGGTT
>JASLCK010000183.1 GCA_030151865.1 Rhodospirillaceae bacterium
CAGGTGCAGGCCGTCCGTGATCGGGAAGTGGTGCAATTGCATGAAACCATTCAACAATTGCGCCTGAAGCTGGAGACGGTCGATGCTTGATCTGCCAGACCGCGCCTCGCTCAGCATCAAGGGTAAGCACCGTTCGTCCCATCTGACCGAACTGCTGTTGGAGATTTCCAACCGGCTGGCGGTGTCCAATACCCTGGACGACGCCTTGCGCACCATGCGCGACATCGCCACCCAGGTGATCGGTACCGAACGGGGATCGGTGTTTCTGAACGATCCGGTGACGGGCGAGCTTTATTCCCGCATCAGCGGCCGTTTCGCCCGCGAAATCCGCCTGATGAACAACAGCGGCGTGGCGGGTCATGTCTATACCACCGGCAAGGGCGTGATCATCCATGACGCCTATTCCGATGCCCGCTTCAACCGGGCCATCGATCAGCAGACCGGCTTTACCACCCGCAGCATCCTGTGTGCCCCCTTGCGCACCTTCAAGGGCGAGGTGATCGGTGTCGCCCAGCTTTTGAACAAGGTGGATGGGGCATTTTCCGACGAAGATCTGCTGTTGCTGGAAACCATCATTTCCCAGGCGTCAGTCTCGCTGGAAAGTTTCCGCACCATCGAAGGCATCGAGAAAAGCCGCAAACAGGAATTGGACTTTCTGGCGGTGGTGTCGGAAATCAGTTCGGAACTGAAGCTGGGGCCGCTTTTGCAAAAGATCATGGCGGCCATCACCCGGATGCTGGACGCCGAACGCTCCACTCTGTTTATCAACGACGAAAAGACCAACGAACTTTATACCGAGGTCGGGCAGGGGTTGGGGGCCACCATTATCCGCCTGCCCAATCACTTAGGCATCGCGGGCACGGTCTTCACGTCGGGGCAAAGCGTCAATATCCCGCACGCCTATGCCGATCTGCGCTTCAATCCCAGTTTCGACCGCAAGACCGGGTTCTTCACCCGCTCGATCCTGTGCGTGCCGGTCACCAACAAGGCGGGCAAGGTGATCGGCGTCACCCAGGTCCTGAACAAGCGGGGCGGGGCGTTCAGCGCCGATGACGAGGCGCGGCTGAAGGCCTTTACCTCGCAAATCTCCATCGGTCTGGAAAACGCCAAGCTGTTCGATGATGTGCAGACCATCAAGAATTATAACGAGAGCATTCTGGAATCCATGACCAACGGGGTTTTGACCCTGTCGGCAGATGGACGGATCGTCACCTGCAACGCGGCCGGTGGGCGGATTTTTCGGCTGCGCTTGTCGGATATCATCGGCTGCCCGGCGGCGGATTTCTTTATCGGCGAAAATGCCTGGGTGATGGACAAGCTGAAGCTGGTCGAGGAAACCGGCCACGATCAGGTGGCGGTGGATGCCCATCTGACCAGCCCGACCGGCGAACATCTGTCGGTCAACGTCACCTTGATGCCGCTGTTGAGCGCATCGGAAAAGCGCCTGGGTTCGTTGGTGATGATCGAGGATATCAGCAGCGAAAAGCGCATGAAATCCACCATGTCGCGGTATATGGACCCGGCCTTGGCCGACAAGCTGCTGGCGGCGGGCGAGGAATTGCTGGGTGGTCAGTCCAGCGAAGCGACGGTGCTGTTTTCCGACGTGCGCAGCTTTACCACCTTGTCCGAGGAATTGGGCGCCCAAGGCATCGTCAGCCTGTTGAATGAATATTTTACCCTGATGGTCGATTGCATCGCCGATCAGGGCGGCATGTTGGACAAGTTTATCGGCGACGCCATCATGGCAGTGTTCGGCACGCCCTTTTCCCATGGCGACGATGCCGACCGGGCGGTGCGCTCGGCCATCGCCATGATGGGCGAATTGCAGGGCTTTAATCTGCGTCGCGCCGATGATGGCCGCAAACCCTTGGATATTGGCATCGGCATCAACACCGACGTGGTGGTGTCGGGCAATATCGGCAGCCCCAAGCGCATGGATTACACGGTGATTGGCGACGGGGTGAACCTGGCGTCACGGCTGGAAAGTGCTTGTAAGCAATATGGCTCGCACATTTTGATCAGCGAAAACACCCTGCATAAGCTGAAAGGCACCTATCGCACCCGCGAGGTGGACCGGGTGGTGGTCAAAGGCAAGACCAAGCCGGTGGCGATTTACGAGGTGCTGGATTATCACACCGACCAGTCTTTTCCCCACCTGATGGATGCGTTGCAGGCATTTCATTACGGGCTGAGCGCTTATCGTGAGCGTCATTTCCAGCAATCCCTGCGGGCGTTCGAGGAAGCTTTGCGGCTGAATCCCGGCGATGTTCCCAGCCAGATCTATCAGGAGCGGTGCCAGCATTTATTGGAATATCCGCCCAAGGATGATTGGGATGGCGTTTGGATCATGAAGTCGAAGTGAATGCGATAATCCTCATCCCCAGGTTGGAGGTGGGGGAGGAGATGGTATAAACCATCCGCACGCTTGCTGGTTGTTTCAAGGAATGCCATGGTTCTCTGTGATTTCGGTGGGGGGGACCGGTGGCTAGGGAACATCGTATTTCCGTTCGTGTCAGAGTGCTCTGGATCGTCGGGCTTTTGCTGACGATCGGCTTTGCGGCGACCAATCTTGTCAGTTTTTCGGTGTCGCGCTCGGCCCTTAAAAGCACGATCCTGCACAACGAACTGCCCCTGACCAGCAGCAATATCTATTCGGAAATCCAAGCGGATCTGTTGCGCCCGGTGTTCGTGTCGTCCCTGATGGCCAACGACACCTTTTTGCGCGACTGGGTGCTGGGCGGGGAAGGCGATGTCACCCAGGTGACCCGCTATCTGGACGAGATTTGCAAGAAGTTCGGCGTTTTCACCGCCTTCATGGTGTCCGACAAATCGTCGGTCTATTACCATTTTACCGGCCCGACCAAAACCGTGTCGGAAAACGACCCGCGCGACGCCTGGTTCTTTCGGGTGCGCGGCGCGGCTCAGCCTTATGAAATCAATGTCGATTACAATCAGGAACAAAGTGACGAGATCACCATCTTCGTCAATTACCGGCTGCTGGATTATCAGGGCCATTTCCTGGGGGCGACCGGCGTTGGGTTAAAGATGGAAACGGTGGGGAAGATCATTTCCCGCTATCGTGACGATTACAGCCGCAACATCTATTTCATCGACCGCAACGGCCATATCCCGGTGCGTTCCGCCAAACCGATGATTACCGAGGCCCGTTTGCAAGATGCCCCAGGCGTCAATGTGCTGGCCGATCAGATCTTGTCGCAGAAAGACGGTTATTACGAATATAGCCGCAATGGCGAAACCATGCTGTTGACCACCCGGTTCATTCCCGAATTGGGCTGGACGGTGATGGTGGAACAGCGGGAAGCCGACGCCATCCGCGCCTTGTGGCGGGCTTTGGTGGTCAATCTGGTGATTGGTCTTTCGATCATTGCGGTGACGATCGCCGCCGTGGCCATGGCGCTGGCCTATTACCAGCGCAAGCTGGAAGCGGTTTCCAGTACCGAACAGGTGGCCGGTTTGGCCAGCCGTCAGGCGTTTGAAATCAGCATGGATTACGCCTTGCGCCTGCATCAGCGCAGCGCGCGGCCCTTAACCCTGTTGTTGCTGGATGTCGATCACTTCAACTGGGTCTGCGACAGTCTGGGGGTAATCCAGGGCGAAGACTTGCTGCGCAAGGTGGCCGAGGCGGTGCGGCGGGTCATTCGCGAAACCGATGTGGTTTGCCGCTGGAGTGCGTCGGAACTGGGTATCCTGGCCGATGACTGCAGCCTGGAACAGGGGCTGCATCTGGCGGAAACCTTGCGGGTTTTGCTGGAGGCCGAGCCGATCTTCAATCCCGACGACGGCTTCCGCGTGACTTTGAGCGTCGGCGTCGCCGAAGCCGATCAGGCGGAAACCGTCGGGGATTTGTCGGGCCGTGCCGCCCAGCAGTTGGATCAGGCCCGTAAAGCCGGACGCAATCAGGTTTGGCCGGTTCTGCCGGACGAATTAGGGGTATAGATCAGGGCTTGCCGTTGACTTGACCGGGGGCCAACTGATCGTCATCGATGGGCGTGCCCGTCGTAACCGCCAAGGGCAGCACCCCGGCCCACACCGGCCAGGACATATCGTCGTCGCTGTCGATGGGCGGGCCTTTGCGGGACTTCACCGATCCTTCGTCAATGGTCAGGGCCAACAGCTTGGTGGCGGTCAGTTCCTTTTCATTGGGGGCGCGCACATGGGCGTTGCGGCCCTTGACCAGCTTTTCCATCAAGGCGTCGAAGACCGGGATTTTCTCGGCATTGTCGGTGACTTCGCGGGCGGCGCCGAACAGCACCACCGAGCGGTAATTCATCGAATGGTGAAAGGCCGACCGGGCCAGCACCAGACCATCCACCAGGGTTACGGTGATGCACAGATCGGCCCCGTCGGCCATGGCCTTGGCCATGCGGCTGCCGTGACTGCCGTGGAAGTACAACTGATCGCCGACCCGCCAATGAATGGTGGGGATCACCACCGGCGCGCCATCCACGATGAACCCGACATGACAGATATAAGCCTCGTCCAGGATGGCGTAAGCCGACACGCTGTCGAACTCGGTCCGGTCGGATTTGACGCGCGGGGTGGAACGGGGGGTCTTCTTCAACATGGTGCCGATACCCTACTGAATTGAACTGACAGGGATGGTGTCGGTAAAGTGGACTTTGAAAAAGGTCCATTCAGCATATTTTGACAGGTCCACTTTCCATGGCCCGTACCGCTGCCGCCCCGATTGTTCTGCCGCCGCTCGACCGTCAGGCCGAGGACCCTTTGCATCGCCAGCTTTATCTGTCGTTGCGCACCGCCATTCTGGAAGGCCGTTTGGCGGCGGGCAGCCGCTTGCCCGCCAGTCGGTCCCTGGCCCAGCATTTGGCGGTGTCGCGCAATACGGTGGTGGCGGCGCTGGAACAGTTGGCGACGGAAGGGTACGTGGAAAGCCGCCATGGTTCGGGCTGCCGGGTTGCCGCCCATCCCGTGCCGCCGTCCCTGGCCGGGCGGTCGCCTCAAACCGCACCCGACGACGGACGGCGCAAGATCAGCCAGAGGGTGCGGCAGTTCGCCGACAGCGAGGGACCGATTCCGCGTCGTTCCCTGCTGCCGTTCGCCGTTGGCGTCGCGGCATTGGACGCTTTCCCTGCTCGGGAATGGAGCCGCATCCTGGGGCGGCGCTGGCGTCGGCCCGCCCGTTCGCTGCTGGTGGGGGGCGATGCCGCCGGATATCCGCCTTTGCGTGCCGCCATTGCCGAGCATCTGGGACGGGTGCGCGGGGTGCGCTGCTCGCCCGATCAGGTGGTGGTGGTGGCCGGGTCGCAGCAGGGTTTGGATTTAGCCGCCCGCGTGTTGCTGGACCCCGGCGATCTGGCCATGGTGGAAGACCCCGGTTATGGCGGTCTGAAAGGGGTGCTGCGGGCCTGTGGGGCCATTCCCGCCCCGGTACCGGTGGACGATCAAGGTTTTGACGCCGCCCTGGGCGAACGATTGTGGCCCCAGGCGCGGTTGGCCTGTGTGACGCCGTCGCATCAGTTTCCATCGGGGGCCACCATGCCGGTGGATCGCCGTCTGGCCCTGATCGATTGGGCGTCACGGGTTGGCGGCTGGATTGTCGAGGACGATTACGACAGCGATTTCCGCTATGCCGGGCGTCCCATCGCCGCCTTGCAAGGCTTGGACGGGAACAACCGCACCATCTATTGCGGCACCTTTTCCAAAAGCATGTTCCCGTCGCTGCGGCTGGGCTGGCTGGTGGTGCCGGAAGATTTGCTGGGCGTGGTGTTGGACGTGCGCCGTCTGGTGGATATGGTGCCCACCATGCTGACCCAGGCGGCCATGGCGGATTTTATGGAGGAAGGTCTGTTCACCGCCCATCTGCGGCGCATGCGCGGTCTTTATGCTGAGCGCCGTCAAACTTTGTTGAATGCCGCCGCCCGGCATTTGGGCGGATTGGCGCGGATCACGGCGGGCGATGCCGGAACCCACGCCATCGCCTGGCTGGCCATGGGGCACGACGATATGGCGCTGGCCCGGCGCGCCCAAGCGGTGGGGTTGGGGCCGACGGCTTTGGGACAATACCGCCTGCATCCCGGACCGCCAGGGTTGATCCTGGGCTACGGCCATATGCCGGCCGAGAAGATCGACCCGGCAATCCAGGCCCTGGCCCGGCTTTTGACCGGCTGAAACCATTTTAGGGCTTCACCCTGAGTGCCAAAGCATGTACCCCTGACAGCATCATGATCTGGGGAAGACTTTTCGGCACATTGATCGGCTTTAAGGTTGGCGGCCCGTTTGGCGCGTTGACCGGCTTCATCGTGGGCTTCTGGCTGGACAGCAAGGCCCGCCTCTGGTTTGGCGTCAATGCCCGCGCCCGTGCCACTTTCACCATGGGGCGGGGGGCGAGCAGCCAGGCCGAGCGGCAAAAAGTCTTTACCGAATCGGTGGTCAGTCTGGCCGCCAAGCTGGCCAAGATCGACGGCGTGGTAACGCGGGAAGAAGTGGACGCCTTCAAGGCGCAGTTCCATATCCCCGCCGATCAGATGGCCGCGGTCGCCGCCCTTTACGACGAAGCCAAGCGCGATCCCTCGGGGTACGAGGACCATGCCCGCCGTCTGGCCCAGATGTTCAAGACCGCGCCCTTGCTGCTGTCGGACATCCTGGAGGCGCTGCACCGCATCGCCCTGGCCGACGGTAAGCTGCACCCGGCTGAATTGCAGTTTCTGGAAAATGTCGCGCGCATCTTTGGACTGGTGCGCAAAAGCGGCTTTGCCAATGATGCCGGACAGATGGGCGACGATGATCCTTACGCGACGCTGGGGGTGGCGCGCGGGGCATCGATGGCCGAAATCAAGGCGGCATGGCGCAAACTGTCCCGCGAACATCACCCCGACACCCTGATGGCGAAAGGCATGCCCAAGGAAATGATCGATATGGCAACCCACAAGATGGCCGCCATCAATGCCGCCTATGACCGCATCCGCGCCGAACGGGGGGAGAACTGATGGCTCCGCCGCCCCTGTTGGCCCTGCGCGAAGGCTTTGTGACTTTTGGCGGCCGCCCGCTGTTTACCGGCGTGACCCTTCAGGTCGGGCGTGGGGAAAAGTGCTGTCTGGTGGGCCGCAACGGCAGCGGCAAATCGACGCTGCTCAAGGTGATGGCGGGCGAGGTGCTGCTGGACAGCGGCGAACGCTTTATCCAGCCCGGCATCCGTCTGGCCTATCTGAACCAGGACCCCACCATCGATGCCCCCACCATTGCCGATTGGGTGGCCCAAGGTCTGCCGGAAAACGAGCGCGACCAGCGTTACCGCGTCGATGCGGTGCTGGAAGCCCTGAAGGTGGACGGCAGCCGCGCCACCGCCAACCTGTCGGGCGGCGAGGGCCGCCGCGCCGCCCTGGCCCGCGCCTTGGTGGGCGAACCCGACGCCCTGCTGCTGGACGAACCGACCAACCATCTGGATTTGCCGTCGATTCTGTGGCTGGAACAGGAACTGGCCGCTTATAAGGGCGCGTTGGTGGTGATCAGCCATGACCGCGCCTTTTTGAACGCGGTGTCGCGCCAGACCCTGTGGCTGGACCGCGGCGTCGTGCGGCGCAGCGAACGGGGCTTCGACGATTTCGAACGCTGGCAGGACGAGGTTTATACCGCCGAGGAAGCGGAAGAAGCCCGTATGGATAAAAGGCTGGCTGCCGAAACCCATTGGCTGCATCGCGGCGTCACCGCCCGGCGCAAGCGCAATATGGGGCGTCTGCATGCCCTGATGGATCTGCGCAAGGAAAAGGCCGAACGGGTCAAGGTGCAGGGCTCGGTCAAGCTGGGATCGGAAAGCGGCGACGTCTCGGGCCGTCTGGTGATGGAAGCCAAGGGCATTTTCAAGTCCTTTGACGACCGGGTGATCTGCAACGACTTTTCCACCCGCATCATGCGCGGCGACCGTGTCGGCCTGTTGGGGCCGAACGGTGCGGGCAAGACCACCATCTTGCGCATGCTGACCGGCGACATCGCCCCCGATGCGGGCGAAGTGCGCCAGGGCACCAATCTGCAAATCGCTTATTTCGACCAACGCCGGTCCCAGTTGGACCCGGACGCCACGGTCTGGCACACCCTGACCGACGGCTCGGGCGATATGGTCAATGTGCGCGGCACGCCGCGCCATGTGGTCGGCTATATGCGCGATTTCCTGTTCGAGGACCGTCAGGCCCAGTCGCCGGTCCGCTCTCTGTCGGGGGGCGAGCGCAACCGTCTGCTGTTGGCCAAGCTGCTGGCCAAGCCGTCCAACCTGATGATCCTGGACGAACCGACCAACGATCTCGACCTGGATACCCTGGACCTGCTGGAAGAGATGCTGGCCGATTACGACGGCACCCTGATCGTGGTCAGCCACGACCGTGACTTCCTGGACCGTCTGGTCACCAGCGTCATCGCCGTGGAAGGCGAGGGCAAGGTCAGCGAGTGGGTGGGCGGCTATAGCGATTATCTGCGCCAGCGTCCCCAGCCCACCGCGTCGGCCCAAGCCGCCGCGCCCAAACCGCAAGCGCGGGAAGACAAGCCCAAGACCGCCACCAAGCTGTCCTATAAGGATCAGCGGGAGTTGGACGACTTGCCCGCTCGCCTGGAAAAGCTGACGGCGGCGGTGGACAAGCTGGAAGCCGAAATGGCCGACCCATCGCTTTATTCCAAGAATCCGGCCCGCTTCGCCGAGGTGACGGCCAAGCTGGAACAGGCCCGCGCCGACCACGCCGCCGCCGAGGAACGCTGGCTGGAACTGGAAATGAAGCGCGAAGAACTGGC
>JASLCK010000204.1 GCA_030151865.1 Rhodospirillaceae bacterium
GTCTGATTGCCGTCAGCAACGAGCTTGACGCCATCGTCACCGCCACCGAACGGGCCACCCACGGCATCCTGGAGGCAGCGGAAAAGATCGATAATGTCGCCCAGCAGCTTCAGGCCCAGGCGGGGGACAGCTTTACCGGCCATCTGGCGTCGGAAATTGCCGAACATGTGGTCGGCATCTTTGAACAGTGCAACTTCCAAGACATTACCGGCCAGCGCATCACCAAGGCCGTCAAGACGTTGCAGTACATCGAAGACCGCATCAACAAGATGATCGAAATCTGGGGCCCCGACACCTTCGACGACCTGCCCAAGCCCCCCGAAGTCGAAGCCGACGACGAGCGCAAGCTGCTGAACGGCCCGGCCCTGGAAAATCAGGGCATCAGTCAGGCCGACATCGACAAGCTGTTCGACTGACCTCCCTTTCCTTTTGCCTTGCCCCTTTCGGATAAAGTTTGGGTCCGGCGTGGCGGCGTTTGGCGCTCCGTGGTATGATCTCTTTATAAGAGAGTTCTACCTGGGAGGCACGCCATGTCAGAAGTGCAAAAGGCCATCCAATCCATGATGCAGGCCGTGGCGTCCCCGACGGGGTCGGGCCGACCGACGGCAAATCCCCGCGTGGTCTGTATTTCCCGCGATTGCGGCGCTGGTGGCGATGATATCGCTCACTTGCTGGCCAAGCGCCTGGGCGTCGAAGTCTATGACCACGTTATCTTGGACAAAATCGCGCAACGCCTGAATGCCGACCCTGCCGCCCTAAAGGCGCTGGATTCCGGCGTCAGCCACTTCCGCGATATGTGGTTCTATTCTTTGGTGACCGGTCAGAACCTGACCGCCGACGGTTATAAGCGCCATCTGGTCAACGTGCTGCTCAGCCTGGGCCGCAGCGGGGGGGTGATCATTGGGCGCGGCGGGCATCTGGTGCTGGCGCATTCCGGCGCTTTGCGGGTCCGTTTCACCGGGTCCGAGGATTTGTGCGCGCAACGCATCGCCGATGCCCAAGGCATCAGCCTGGAAGCCGCCCGCAAGACCGTTGAAGACACTAACCAGAAACGTGGAAAGTTTATTTGGGACACCTTCCACGAACGGCTGAACGACCCCAAGACCTTTGATCTGGTCATCAACACCGACCATATCACCAACAACGCCAAGGTCGTCGATATGCTGGTGGAAGCCATGAACATGATTGCACCTGCCGACGCCAAGGCCAAGGCCGCGCAATAATCGCTTCCCAACGGGGCCGCCTTTGCAAGACGGCCCCGTTTTTCTTCAGATGGTTCTCCAAGCCCCCATCCCCCGAGGCTTCATGTCCCTCTCAGTCCCGCCCGCCTTTGGACAGACGGTTCTGGTCGCGCCCGGCATTGTCTGGCTGCGCATGCCCCTGCCCTTTGCCCTGGATCACATCAATCTTTGGCTGATCGAAGACGGCGATGGCTGGACCATCATTGACACCGGGGTATCCGATCAGAAAACCCGCGATCTATGGCAGGGCGTCTTTACCGGCCCGATGGCCGGGCGGCCTGTGACCCGGTTGATCTCGACCCATTTTCATCCCGATCACATGGGATTGGCGGCCTGGTTGCAGCGCCGGTTTCAGGTCCCGTTTGAAGCACCGCTGCCGGAATGGCTTTATGGGCGGATGCTGTCTTTGGACAACGGCGATGGATTTGTCGAAGCATCGACAGCGTTTTACCGTGCCGCCGGATTTGACGACACCCTGCTGGATCTGGTGCGCCAACGCGGCAACGCCTACGCCGCCCGCACCCGCCATATTCCGCCGACCTGTCAGGCCATCCGCCCAGGCCAACGGCTCAACATTGGTGGACACGCCTGGGTGATGATGCCGGGACATGGCCATTCACCGCAAATGGCCTGCCTCTATTGCGCCGATTTGGGTGTGCTGATCTCCGGCGATCAGATTTTGCCCCATATCAGCCCCAACGTCAGCGTTTGGCCCAGCGAGCCCGCCGCCAACCCCTTGGCGCTGTTTCTGGCCTCCCTTGACGATTTCCGCCCCCTGCCTGGCGATACGCTGGTTCTGCCGTCCCATGGCGTTCCTTTCCGCCATCTGCATGCCCGATTGGACGAATTGGCGGCCCATCACGCCGACCGCCTGCAAGATTGTCTCAGAGCCTGCCAAACGCCCAAGACAGCGCGCCAGGTTCTCGATGTCCTGTTCAATCGCCCCCTGGACGACCATCAATTGTTCTTCGCCATCGGGGAAAGCTTGGCCCACCTGCACTATCTGGTGGCCGAAAACAAATTGGCCGCCCAGATGGACGGCCAAGGAGTGCGCTGGTTCGCAGCTAATAAGGAAGCCTCTCAGGCCTCCACCGGCTCCGTCGCGCAATAAAGATCGTGCAGCGATTGCAAAATCCGCTGCGCCTCGTCGCCGTGCAGGGAATAATAAATGGTCTGCGCCGCACGGCGCGTCTGTACCAGATTGTCGCGACGCAAGCGGGCCAGATGCTGCGACAGCGCCGACTGGGACAGGCCGATCAGCCGTTCCAATTCGCTCACAGAATGTTCGCCTTCCAACAAGCGGCACAGGATCATCAGACGATGTTCATTGGACATGGCTTTCAGCAACGCACTGGCGCGTCTGGCATTTTCCTGAAAGTTTTCCAATTCGATCATTGTACGCCCCACGTCGGAATGAATTCCTCATACTAGGCATCAAAGCGGATGATGCAATACCTATATGAGTTTTCAGGCCTTTGCATACCCCAATAAACGCTTCCGTCAGCGTCTCAGGCCCGCACAGGCTTCTGAGCATCGACCAAACCCATGGCACTCAAAACTTGAGCCACGATGTGGTTGGCGTTCAACCCTGCCTGTTCATATTGGTGTTGCGGGGAATCATGATCAAGGAAGCGATCAGGCAAAACCATCGGCCTCACCTTTATTCCCGTTTCCAGAAGCCCCGCATGCGCCAAATAGTGCAAGACTAAAGAAGAAAATCCACCAACGGAACCTTCTTCAACGGTAATCAGCACGGCATGGTTCAGGGCCAACTGGCGGATCAACTCTTCGTCCAGAGGCTTGGCGAAACGGGCATCGGCAACCGTGGTCGACAATCCACGGGCGGCTAAATCATCGGCGGCTTTCAGGCATTCGCCCAGGCGGGTGCCCAGCGACAACAGCGCCACCGTGCTGCCTTCGCGCAGGATACGGCCCTTGCCGATGGGCAGAACCTCGCCCCGCTCGGGCAATTCGACCCCCACCCCCTCGCCGCGCGGATAGCGGAAAGCGGACGGACGATCATTAATGCTGGCCGCCGTGGCGACCATATGCATCAATTCGGCCTCGTCGGACGGCGACATCAAAACGATGTTGGGCAGGCAGGCCAGATAGGCGATGTCAAAGCTGCCCGCATGGGTCGATCCATCGGCCCCCACCAGACCGGCGCGGTCGATGGCAAAACGCACCGGCAGGCCCTGCAACACCGCATCATGCACCACTTGGTCATAACCACGTTGCAGGAAGGTGGAATAAATGGCGCAGAACGGCTTGAAGCCCTCGCAGGCCAGACCGGCGGCAAACGTCACCGCATGCTGTTCGGCAATCCCCACATCGAAGGTACGACCGGGATACAGTTCCTCGAATTTATCCAGGCCAGTCCCGGCAGGCATGGCGGCCGTAATGGCGACAATCTTGTCATCGTGCTTGGCCTCGGCGATCAGGGACCGGGCGAACACGCTGGTATAGCTGGGGGCGTTGGCCTTGGGCTTGGTCTGCGCCCCGGTCACCACGTCAAACTTGGTGACGCCGTGATACTTGTCGGCCGCCGCCTCGGCGGGGGCGTATCCCCGGCCCTTCTGCGTCACCACATGCACCAGGATCGGCGCATTATCCGGCACGTCGCGGACATTCTTCAGCACCGGCAGCAAATGTTCCAGATTATGGCCATCCACCGGACCGACGTAATAGAACCCCAACTCCTCGAACAGCGTCCCACCTGCCGAAGACACCACGCCACGGGCGAATTCTTCGGCCTTGCGGGCAGCGCGCTCCAGCGGACCGGGGAACATCGAGGCCAGGTCCTTGACCATATGGCGGACCGAACGATAGGACTTCGACGACAGCAGCCGAGACAGATAGGCGCTCATCGCCCCCACCGGCGGGGCAATGCTCATGTCGTTGTCGTTCAGGATCACCACCAGGCGGGAATTCATCGACCCGGCGTTGTTCAGCGCCTCATAGGCCATGCCCGCGCTCATCGCGCCGTCGCCGATGATGGCAACCACATGGTTCTTCGCGCCCTTCAGGTCGCGGCCAACCGCCATGCCCAAACCCGCCGAAATGCTGGTCGAGGAATGGCCCGCGCCGAACGGGTCATATTCGCTTTCCGAACGGTTGGTGAAGCCCGACAAACCGCCGCCCTGGCGCAACGTGCGCATACGGTCGCGCCGTCCGGTCAGAATCTTATGGGGATAGGCCTGATGCCCCACGTCCCAGATCAGCTTATCGGCGGGGGTATTGAAGACATGGTGCAAGGCAACGGTCAGTTCCACCACCCCCAACCCGGCCCCCAGATGGCCGCCGGTATAGGACACGACTTCGATCAAATCCTGCCTGACCTCGTCGGCCAACTGGCGTAACTGCTCTAAAGACAGTCCGCGCATATCGGCAGGAACCTTGATCGTGTCCAAAAGAGGGGTCTTGCTCATGTAATCACCAGTCAGGGCACAGGGTTTTCAAGACCCGTGCCGAAATCCAAAATCAGCGACTGCGCTCAACAACAAAGCGGGCCGCCTGACGCAACAGGTCGGCCTTGCCGTCGAAACAGTCCAGATGGCCGATGGCCTGGTCCGCCAGCATATCGGCCTGCGCCCGGGCGCGTTCAACGCCCAGCAGGGAAACAAAGGTGGCCTTACCGGCATCGGCGTCCTTATGGACAGCCTTGCCAACCTCGGCCTCGTCGCCTTCTACATCCAACAGATCATCGGCGATCTGGAAGGCCAGTCCCAAATCATGGGAATAAGCCTTCAGTGCCTGACGCATCTGCCAGGGAGCCTTGCCCAGGATCGCCCCGGCTTCACAGGCAAAATTGATCAGCCGTCCGGTCTTCAGGTTTTGCAGACGGGTCACGGCAGGCACATCCATGTCCAACTCAGCAGCCTGCAAATCGATCATCTGACCGCCCACCATTCCCGCCGGGCCCGAGGCATTGGCCAATTCCCAGATCAGTTCGCACCTAACCTGGGGATCGGAATGGGTGGCCGGACCGGCCAGAACCTCGAACGCCTTGGCCTGCAAAGCGTCACCCGCCAGAATGGCGGTGGCTTCATCAAACTGCTTGTGCACGGTCGGACGGCCACGGCGCAAATCATCGTCGTCCATGGCGGGCAGATCGTCATGCACCAGGGAATAGCAATGCAGCATCTCGATGGCGGCGGCGACCCGCAGAGCAGCCTGATCGGCCACATTGAACAGGGAAGCCCCGGTCAGCACAAAAAAGGGACGCAAGCGCTTGCCGCCATTCATGCAGGCATAACGCATGGCCTCCAACAGACGGCCCTCCGGCCCATCGACGGGAGCCAGCAGACGATCCAATTCGTCGTTGATCGCCTGCCCGGTGGTAACCAGCGCGTCAGCCAGCACACTCATCGGCTCACCCCTTAGCAATGATCAGGCAATATCGGCAGGCTGGGTGGCGACGGCGCCGTCGGCCCCCAACACGATGCGGTCCACCTTGGCCTGGGCCTCGGCCAGCTTGGCCTCGCAATGGCGCTTCAGCAGCGCGCCGCGGGTATAGGCGTCGATGGCGTCGTCAAGCTTGCCCTTGCCTTCTTCAAGCTGACGGACAATGCGTTCCAGCTCGGCCAGCGCATCTTCAAAACCAAGCGCGGCGATGTCGGCGGGAATATCGGACACGGAAACGGACTCCTTTTAATCGAGCCCGGCAGTTTACGCCCTCGTCCAGCCGCCCGCAAGGCGACCGAACAAGGGCGAAACAGGCACTCTAGGCTTTTGGGCTTATTCAGCCTTCTTCTCGGCCTGATCTTCCCCGGCCGGTTTCTTCGGCTTGGGCAGGTCCAGCTTGATATGCAGTTCCTTCAGGCGTTCCGGCCCGACTTCCGCCGGAGCCTGCATCAGCAGATCCTGGGCCTGCTGGTTCATCGGGAACAGGATGACTTCGCGGATGTTGGGTTCGTCGGCCAGCAGCATGACGATACGGTCAACGCCCGGAGCCGAACCGCCGTGCGGCGGAGCGCCGTAACGGAACGCGTTCAGCATGCCGCCGAAGCGGGCTTCCACTTCCTCGTTCGGATAGCCGGCCAGTTCGAACGCCTTCAGCATGATGTCGGGGCGATGGTTACGGATCGCCCCCGACGACAGTTCGACGCCGTTGCAAACGATGTCGTACTGGAAAGCCTTGATGTTCAGGATCTTCTCTTCGTCAGCCTTGGAATCCAGGGCCAGGAAGGCGTCATGATCATATTGCGGCATCGAGAACGGGTTGTGCGAGAACTCGATCTTGCCGGTGTCCTCGTCGCGTTCGTACATCGGGAAATCGACGGTCCAGCAGAACTTGAAGATATCCTTTTCCAGGAGATCCAGTTCGTTGCCCAGCTTGGTGCGGACCAGACCGGCAAACTTCTCGGCCACCGCCTTCTTGTCGCAGGCGAAGAACACAGCGTCGCCGTCCTTGGCGCCGGTGGCGGCGCGGATAGCCTCGATACGTTCGGCTTCCAGGTTCTTGGCGATCGGACCCTTGGGGCCTTCGGCGGTAAAGGTGATGTAACCCAGACCACCAGCGCCGTTTTCACGGGCCCAGTCGTTCAGCTTATCGAAGAAGCTGCGCGGACGATCCGCCGCGCCGGTCGCCGGAATGGCGCGCACCACGGCACCCTTGGCGTCGATGGCCTTGGCGAAGATGCCGAAGTTGGACCCACGGAAGGCTTCGGTGACATCGGCAATGATCAGCGGGTTGCGCAGATCGGGCTTGTCCGACCCGTACTTCAGCATGGCATCTTCATAGGTGATGCGCGGGAACGGGGCCGGGGTAACCTTGCGCCCGCCGCCGAATTCCTCGAACACGCCCTGCAATACCGGCTCGATGGCGGCGAAGACGTCTTCCTGGGTGACGAAGCTCATCTCGAAATCGAGCTGATAGAATTCACCCGGGCTGCGGTCGGCGCGGCCGTCTTCGTCACGGAAGCAAGGGGCGATCTGGAAATAGCGGTCGAACCCGGCCACCATCAGCAGCTGCTTGAACTGCTGCGGAGCCTGGGGCAGCGCATAGAACTTGCCGGGATGGACGCGGCTGACCACCAGATAGTCGCGGGCCCCTTCCGGGCTCGACGCGGTCAGGATCGGGGTCTGATATTCGACGAAACCCTGATCGATCATGCGGCGGCGCAGATAGGCGATCACGTTGGAGCGCAGCAGCATGTTGGCATGCAGCTTTTCGCGGCGCAGGTCCAGATAGCGGTAGCGCAGGCGCATGTCTTCGGGGAATTCCTGCTCGCCCGCGACCTGCATCGGCAGGATGTCGGCGGTCGATTGCAGAACGGCCTCCGACACCTGAACTTCGATGTCGCCGGTCGGCAGCTTGGAATTGACGGTATCGGCGCTGCGATGCACCACCTTGCCGGTCACGGTGATCACGCTTTCCGGGCGGGCGGCTTCCAAAACCTTGAAGACCGGGCTGGAAATATCGATGACGCACTGGGTCAGGCCGTAATGGTCGCGCAGATCGACGAACAGCAGATTACCGTGGTCGCGCTTGCGGTGCACCCAACCGGAAAGACGGGCGGTGCTGCCAGCGTCCTGGCTTCGCAGTTGGCCGCAGGTATGCGTTCTATAGGAATGCATTGGCTCTAAACCCCAGGGATGTCTCGCCACCCTGCCGGTTCCGCGCCCCAGGCATGGGGACAAGCGGGCAGCAACGGGCAGCCGTCAAGAAAGCGGAAAAAAGCGCATGCAGCGGCCTTTTTGTCAAGTGTCAGGCGCTGACGGGCAGCCTTGCTTAACGGCCGAAGCTGAGGTTGGCGCGCAGAATTGGCGAGGTCTTGCGAATGGCATCGCGCAAGGCCGCCCGAAAGTCCCGCGACAGACGGTTGGGCAGCACCTCGCAGACCCGCTGGTCTTCGCCCCCGGTTTGTTGCGCACGCAGCGGCGGATTGGGGGCAGGCAGCACATCGCCGCCGCTCGACCCGTTGGACAGGTTGGTATGGGCGATACCATCGGCCCCCATCACCTCGACACTCAGCGTCACCCCGACCGTGCTTTGCGCGGCGACGATGCGTGATCCGCCACCCGGTTCGTAAGGCGTCGATTGGGGGCCAGACGAAAACGGGATCGGCTCGCCCAGATCGCGCTCATCGGCGCTCAGGCTTTCCGGGTGAACGACGATTTGCGCGACATACCCCCGCTCCACCAGATCGGCGGCGGAAAACCGCACCGGCGAGACATCCACCACATGCAGCAATTGGCGTAAATGAACGACCATCTGATCTTGGAACAGGGAATTGGCGTTATCGGCGAAATCGGCTTGCGCCTTGCACTGTTCGGGCGGCAACAGCGGCAGATTGTTCAAAACCCAGTCACCGGGCTGCAAAACCACCACATAGCGCCCGGAAATCTGCGGCCCGATCACCGTGCGAGACGTTTCGACCACCGGGGTCGCGGTCCGGTTCGGCTCCACCATCATCGGCTGGCAGGCGGTCAGCCCGCATATTGCCACAACGCACCCGCTCAACTTGCGCATCAAACACCCCACTCCTGGCGCTTCTTGCGACAATGAAGTCTGACCTTAGGCCCGTCAACAGAATCCCGGTCCGGGAATACCTGCATTTCGCCCTGAGAACTTGCGCGATATTCGCCGAAACGTGTATAGCTGTGGCATGAGTCTTATCGCCGATGCGGCTGGCCTTGCCGCTTTCTGTCAGCGCCTCAAAGGCGCACCCTATATCACCGTCGACACCGAGTTCATGCGGGAGAAGACGTACTGGCCCCAGCTTTGCCTGATCCAGGTTGCCGGGCCGGACGAAGCTTACGCCATCGACCCGCTGGCCCCCGACATGGACCTGTCGCCGCTGTTCGAGATTCTGGTCGATCCCAGCATCCTCAAGGTGTTTCACGCCGCCCGCCAGGATGTGGAAATCTTCCTGCATCTTTCGGGGCGCGTCCCGACGCCGTTGTTCGACACCCAGGTCGCGGCCATGGTCTGCGGCTTTGGCGATGCGGTTTCTTACGAAACCCTGGCCACCCAACTGGCCCGCGCCCGCATCGACAAATCCATGCGCTTCACTGATTGGAGTGCGCGGCCCCTGACCGAAAAGCAGTTGCATTACGCGCTGTCCGACGTCACCCATCTGCGCCCGGTCTATGAAAAGCTGCGCCGCCGCCTGGACCGCGAAGGTCGGATCGACTGGCTGACCCAGGAAATGGCGATTCTGGACGATCCCCACACTTATCAGGTGGACCCGGAGGAAGCCTGGCGTCGCCTGAAGCCCCGCTCGTCCAGCCCGAAGTTCCTGATGGTTCTGAAGGAACTGGCCGCCTGGCGCGAACGCGAGGCACAGGAACGCGATCTGCCGCGTCAGCGGGTGGTGCGCGACGAAACCTTGATGGAAATCGCCGCTCACGCCCCCTCCTCGGCCGAGGATTTGACCCGCACCCGCGGTCTGTCCAAAGGCCAGGCGGAGGGACGGCATGGTGCCGCCATGCTCGACGCCATCAAGCGCGCCCTCAGCGCCCCGGAAATTTCCTGGCCGCAGCCGCCGGAACGCCACGAGCTGCCGCGCGGCCTAGGCCCAGTCGTTGATCTGTTGAAAGTGCTGCTGAAGCTGAAATGCGATCAGCACGACGTGGCGCAGAAGCTGATCGCCAATTCCAGCGATCTCGACCTGATCGCCGCCGATGATGACGCCGATGTCCCCGCTCTGTCGGGATGGCGGCGCGCCATTTTCGGCGAGGATGCGCTGAAGCTGAAGCATGGTCACATCGCCCTGGCCCTGGCTGCCAACGGCAAGGGCTTGCGTCTGATCCCGCTGGAAAACGACGAAGCCGCGCAAGACGAAGACCTGTAAAAGAACAGCCGGACCCTTGGGGTCCGGCTTCTTTTTCGAGATCAGGCGTCCTTACGCCCAACGATCAGGAATTCGATATTCCCTTCCGGCCCCTTGATCGGGCTTTCGACGATTCCCAGAACACACCATCCCGGCAGGGCTGACAGCCAGGCGTGGATGCGGTCACACACCTCGGCATGCAGTTCTGGCTCGCGCACCACCCCGCCTTTGCCGACCCGGCCCTTGCCGACTTCAAACTGCGGCTTGATCAGCGCCGCCAGCCAAGCCCCCGGCTTGGTCAGGGCCAAGGCGGCGGGAAGAACCGTTTCCAGGCCAATAAAGCTGGCGTCACACACCACCATATCGATGGGATCGGGAATCATCTCTGCGGTCAGATGGCGGGCATTGGTGCGCTCCATCACCACGACACGGGGATCGTGGCGCAGTTTCCAGGCCAGTTGCCCATGGCCGACATCCACCGAATAAACCTTGGCCGCACCATGGGCCAGCAACACATCGGTAAAGCCGCCGGTGGACGAGCCCACATCGATGGCGGTCAGACCGGTAGGGTCGATGCCGAAATGCTCAATGGCCTTGGCCAGCTTCAAGCCGCCGCGCGACACCCAGGGGTGATCCTGGCCGCGCAGGTCGATGGCGATATCCTCGGCCACCGCGACACCGGGCTTATCTAGGCGCTTTTCGCCGGTATAGACCAGCCCAGCCATGATGACGGCCTGGGCGCGACTGCGGCTTTCCGCCAATCCGCGGTCCACCAGCAATTGATCCAATCTGATTTTAGACATAGCGCGCATCATACTGTCTTGCGCGGGAATCGCCAGGGGAGACGCGGACAAAGCGCCCTTCATCCGGTCGATTTAACCCCTTTGGTTTTTTGGAAATTGCCCAAGCTCTCCACTTTGAGTAATTTTATCTTATAACCATAATCACGCCGGGGAAACGATGCCGACCCTCCTCTTTACCCATCCCGCCTGCCTAGAGCACGACACCGGCGATTATCACCCCGAATGCGCGGACCGTTTGCGCGTGGTGTTGCAGGCGTTGGAAGGCGAAGAGTTCATGATGCTGCATCGTGAAGCCGCGCCCAAGGCCACCACCGAGCAATTGCTGCGCGCCCACACCACCGATCATCTGGACTTCATCCACGACAACCTGCCCACCACGCCCGGCGAGCAGGCCCATCTGGACCCCGATACCGTGGTGGTGGTCGGATCGTGGGAAGCGGCCCTGCGTTCGGCCGGTGCGGCTGTCGCCGCCGTCGATGCGGTCCTGAAGGGGGAATGCCGTAACGCTTTCTGTGCCGTCCGCCCGCCGGGGCACCATGCGGAATCCCAGGCCGTGATGGGCTTTTGCCTGTTCAACAATGTCGCTGTCGGCGCGTTACACGCCCAGGCCGCCCATGGCCTGAAGCGGGTTGCTGTGTTCGATTTCGACGTGCACCACGGCAAC
>JASLCK010000214.1 GCA_030151865.1 Rhodospirillaceae bacterium
CGGGGCTGCATGGTTATGTTCCGGCAGATTTTTTCGCCCGTATTGCCGGGCCGGATAATCCCTTGGCGGTGCCGTTGGCCGTGCTGGCGGGAATCCCCCTTTATTCCAACGCCGCGGGCATGATTCCGATTGTCGAGGCTTTGCTGTCCAAGGGATTGCCGGTCGGCACCGTCTTGGCCCTGATGATGAGCATCACCGCTATTTCCCTGCCGGAAATGATGATTCTGCGTAAGGTTTTAAAGCCGCAGATGCTGCTGTTTTTCGCCAGTTTTCTGGCGGTCGCCTTTATCTGCGTCGGCTATCTGTTCAACTTTCTTCTGGCTTAGGAGCGCATCATGAAATCCTTTAAAGTGCTCGGTTCGGGCTGTAAGAACTGCGTCACCACGGCCAAACTGATCGAAGACAAGGCCCAGGCTTTGGGTGTCGCCATCGAGTTGGAAAAAATCACCGATATGGCCGCCATCATGGGATATGGCGTGATGAGCACACCCGGCGTGGTGTTGGATGGCAAAGTGGTGCATGCAGGGGGCATTCCCCAAGCCGATAAAGTCGAATCCTGGCTGCGCGGCTAAGGGGTTTCAACCTCTTTACCCACTCCTCCATACGATCCAGGCTTGCCCGAACCGCAAAGGGCCGGTATCAACAGCCTTATGCAGATTGTTGATACCGCCCACGTCAGCCAAATCATCCGCCTTGTCGCGCAGGAAGTGATCCTGCCGCGTTATTGCAATCTGGCCAGCGGGCAGGTGCGCGAGAAAAAACCCGGCGATCTGGTTACTGTCGCCGATACCGAGGCCGAACGGCTGCTGACCCAGCGCCTGACCGAGCTTTTGCCGAATTCCCAAGTTGTCGGGGAAGAAGCGGTGGCGGCGGACGATAGCATTCTCGACCGGTTGGAACGGCCCGGCGCGGTTTGGGTGATCGATCCGGTCGATGGCACATCCAACTTTGCCCAGGGCCGCCCGACCTTTTGCGTCATCATCGCCCTGGTTCTGGACGGCGTTACTGTTCAAGGCTGGATCCATGATCCCTTGCCCAATCACACCACCACGGCGGTGTTGGGGCAGGGCGCCTGGAAAGAAGGGCGCCGCTTGACCATTGCCGATAATACGCCGCTAGAGAAAATGACCGGCTCGGTTGGCATCCGCAAGAACGAGCGGTTGAACCATGTGGTCGCCCACATGATGCGCCAGGGCAGTGCTGGACATGATTATCTGGCCCTGACCGACGGACGACTGCATTTCGCGTCCTTCCGGCGGCTGCGGCCTTGGGATCATGCGGCGGGCGTGCTGCTGCATCAGGAAGCGGGTGGTTATAGCGCCTTGCTGGACGGCAGTCCTTATCGCCCGGTCTATAACAGCGAGGCAACTTTGCTGATGGCTCCGTCCCGGCAAAGCTGGACCAGCTTGAGGACCTTTTTCTAAAAGGCGGTTTCTGCGTTCCGTCACCAGTGAAAGCAGCCATCGCGGGTATTGTTTAAAGAAAACCACAGAGGCACAGAGACACAGAGGGAACTGTTATGAGCCTCTCAGTGAACTCTGTGCTCCTGTGGTTTTTTAAAAAAACCGTTGCCTTGAAGATGGCATGAACCACTGGAAACAGTGGCAGGATAAGGCCGCCGGTGTTGGCGGCCTTTCCTTTTACTTCTGGGGATCGCGATGCACCGCGAAGGCCGAGAAGGACTGGCTGGTCGGCATCACTTCGATATGGTTGATGTTGACATGGGCAGGCAGGGCCGCCGCCCAATAAACACACTCGGCAATGTCGTCCGCCTGCAAGGGGTGGCTGCCCGCATAAACGTTATCGGAACGTTGCTGATCGCCCTTGAAACGCACCAGCGAGAATTCGGTTTCCGCCATGCCCGGCGCGATATTGGTGACGCGCACCCCGGTACCGGACAGATCGGCCCGCAGGTTGAGCGAGAACTGTTCGACAAACGCTTTGGTGCCGCCATAAGCATTGCCGCCCGGATAGGGATAGGTTCCCGCGACCGAGCCAAGGTTCAGAACATGGCCGCGCTTGCGCTCCACCATGCCCGGCAACACCGCGCGGGTGACATAGGTCAGCCCCTTGATGTTGGTGTCGATCATGGTGTCCCAATCGTCGAGATTGGCCCGCTGTGCCGGTTCCAACCCCAAAGCCAGACCGGCATTGTTGACCAGTACGTCGATGGCGGCAAAATCGGCGGGCAGGGCGGCGACGGCAGCGGCCACCGCGTCACGGTCGCGGACATCCAGCGTGATGATATGCACCGGGGTCGGGGCCAGTTCGGCCTTCAATTCCTCCAGCCGTTCGGTACGCCGTCCGCACAGGATCAGCTTGGCCCCTTCCTTGGCGAAGCGCCGTGCGATGGCGGCGCCGAAACCGGCGGTGGCTCCGGTGACGAAAACGGTCTTGCTCATTTCTTCTCCTGGCTCTTGCCTTGGTCTTTCGGCTGCCACACCCCTTCGCGCTGCATGACGAAGTGGGGGGCGGGGGAAAAGGCGTTGTCGATGGTCCAGATATAAACCTGATAGGCCCCAAACGGCTTGATGGTGGTGGCGTTGTGTTCCTTCACCAAGGCGTCGGTAACGATGCGGAATTCGCCTTCTACATTGACGCCCATGCTGGTGGCCAATTGGGCGTCGCTGGGCTTCAAGGTTTGACCGTTGATGGTCAGCAACCCGTCGGGCGAGGCTTTCAGCATCAGGATGATGGCGTTGCGGCGGACAAAAGTGACTTGCTGGCTGGGTTCCAGATGGCCCTGGCGTTCATATTCCACTTCGAACGAGCCGTTGCCGATGGATTCCACCGATTTGAAATTGGAATCGCGCAGCAAGTCCTGCTTGATGCCGTCGATCTTAGCCTGGGCTTCCGACGGTTTGACCGCGCCGCGCTGAAAATCGCGGGCCAGCGGAGCCCAGGTCAGTTGTCCCTTAAAATAAAGGGAAAAGTCGCCGTTGCGACCCAGCCGGATTTCCGACTTGAACTTGTTGGGCACATAACAGGCGGCAAGGCTGAGCCCCACAGCCAGAAACGCTGCCGCCAGCCCCCACTGCTTCAGGTGAAACCGTCGCAGCCAAAGCGTCAGTCGGCCCATTGTCATCCCCCTTGCCATGGTTATTTCGTCCGCTCTTCCTGCTTGGCGGCGACCCATAGGGCTTCCATTTCTTCCAGGCTGGCTTCGCTCGGCGTGCGGCCCTGTTGGGCCAGCCCATCCTCGATCCGGCCAAAGCGGCGTTCAAACTTGCGATTGCCGCGCCGCAAAGCCCCTTCCGGGTCGATTTTCAGTTTGCGCGCCAGATTAACGCAAGCAAAGAGCAAATCACCCACTTCGTCTTCCAGTCGATCCTGAGGCGAGCCCAGGTCGATTTCCACCTTCACCTCGGCAATTTCCTCGGTGATCTTGTCCAGAACCTGGGTGGCGTCGGGCCAATCAAAGCCGACGCGGCCCGCGCGGTCCTGCAGCTTCAGGGCGCGGGTCATGGCGGGCAGGGCCGTCGAAACGCCGTCCAAAGTGCGGGCAACGCTGTCCTTGCCTTCGGCCTTGGCTGCCCGCTCGGCGGCCTTGGTGGCTTCCCAGGCGACGGTCTGGGCGGCGGCGCTGTCGATTTCCAGATCGCCAAACACATGGGGGTGGCGGCGTTCCATCTTCTCGCAGATGCCGGTGGCGACGTCTTCAAAGGCAAAGCCGCCCTCTTCCTTGGACATCTGGGCGTAAAACACCACCTGGAACAACAGATCGCCCAATTCATCGCGCAAAGCGGCGCGGTCGTTCTGCTCGATGGCCTCCACCACTTCATAGGCTTCTTCGATGGTGTGGCGGGCGATGGTGCCAAAAGTCTGCTCGCGGTCCCACGGGCAGCCGCCCTTTGGATCGCGCAGGCGTTCCATGATGGCAAGAAGTCGGTCGGTGGCTTGAGACATGACATAATCCTGATTGATTGGGCCTGACGGCCTGGCCCCTGGATCGGGCCCCGGATGATCGCGCGGCCTTTCCCACTTGGCAAGAACGGCAAATCCCTGTCTTGGCAAGGGGTTAATTTCGCCGGAAAGCAGGGGGCAAGACGGCCATCCATGGTGGTTCGCCTTGTTCGCCAATGCGATATCTGCTACCTTGCGGCCCGCAAGAAGAGCATTTCTCACCCGCCGCCGATCGCCGGCTTTTATCCTCCGTTTTATCGAGATTGACGCTTTGACGACACCTCTGACGCCGCCGCAATTCGACATCACCCCGGTGACTATCGAGGAGGAGATGAAACGCTCCTACCTGGATTACGCCATGAGCGTGATTGTGTCGCGCGCGTTGCCCGACGTGCGCGATGGGTTGAAACCCGTGCATCGTCGTATTCTGTTCTCGATGAAGGAAAGCGGATACGACTTCAACAAGCCGTTCCGCAAGTCCGCACGCATCGTCGGTGACGTGATGGGTAAGTATCACCCGCACGGCGACGCCGCCATTTATGACGCCATGGTGCGTATGGCGCAGAGCTTTTCCATGCGCCTGCAGCTGGTGGACGGGCAGGGCAACTTCGGTTCGATGGACGGCGATCCGCCTGCGGCCATGCGTTATACCGAAGCCAGACTGGCCCGCAGCGCCCATTTCCTGTTGGACGATATCGACAAGGAAACCGTCAGTTTCCAGTCCAACTATGACGACACCACCCATGAGCCGACGGTTCTGCCGGCCCGCTTCCCCAATCTGCTGGTCAACGGCGCGGGCGGTATCGCGGTGGGTATGGCGACCAACATTCCGCCCCATAATCTGGGTGAAGTGATCGACGCCTGCTGCGCTTATGTGGACAATCCCAACGTCACCATCGAAGAGCTGATGGAACTGGTGCCTGCCCCGGACTTCCCGACGGGCGGCATCATTCTGGGCCGTTCGGGCGTGCGGTCGGCCTTCACCACCGGGCGTGGTTCGGTGATCCTGCGCGGGCGCTGCCATTTCGAGGAAATCCGCAAGGACCGCACCGCCATCATCGTCACCGAGGTGCCCTATCAGGTCAACAAGGCCCGCATGATCGAGCAGATGGCCGAACTGGTGCGCGACAAGCGCATCGAAGGCATTTCCGATCTGCGTGACGAGTCCGACCGCGATGGCGTGCGCGTGGTGATCGAGGTCAAGCGCGACGCCGTGCCCGACGTGGTGTTGAACCAGCTTTACCGTTACACCCCCTTGCAGACCAGCTTCGGCGTCAACATGCTGGCGCTGAACGGCGGCAAGCCGGAAATGATGGCGCTGCGCGATGTCATCGTCGCCTTTGTGAACTTCCGCGAGGAAGTGATCACCAAGCGCACCATCTATGAATTGAACAAGGCCCGTGAGCGGGCTCACACCTTGGTTGGTCTGTCGATCGCCGTGGCCAATCTGGACCCGGTCATCGCCCTGATCCGCAACGCCCCCGATCCGGGCACCGCCCGCGAACAGTTGATGGCCCGCAATTGGCCGGCCTTGGACGTGGAACCGCTGATCCGCCTGATCGACGAGCCTGGCCGCGAAGTGGTGGACGGCCATTACACCCTGTCGGAAGCCCAGGCCAAGGCCATCTTGGAACTGCGCCTGCACCGCTTGACCGGTTTGGAACGCGACAAGCTGCATTCCGAACTGACCGAGATCGGCGACCAGATCAAGGAATACCTGCATATCCTGAGCTCGCGCGAACGCCTGATGGAAATCCTGCGTGGCGAGTTGGTGGAAATGAAGGTGCAGTTCGCCACCCCGCGCCGCACCTCGATCGAGGAAAACGAGTTCGAAGCCGATATCGAAGACCTGATCGCCCGCGAAGACATGGTGGTGACGGTTACCAATACCGGCTATATCAAGCGCGTTCCCTTGTCCGAATACCGCACCCAACGGCGCGGCGGCAAGGGCCGGTCGGGCATGAGCATCCGGGAAGAAGACTTCGTCACCCAGGTGTTCGTCGCCAATACCCATACGCCGATCGTCTTCTTCTCCTCCACCGGCATCGCCTACAAGATGAAGGTCTATCGTCTGCCCCTGGGTAATCCCCAGGCGCGTGGCAAGGCCATGGTCAATCTGCTGCCGCTGGACGAAGGCGAAACCATTTCGACCGTGCTGCCGTTGCCCGAGGATGAGGCGAGCTGGAGCGAACTGCACGTCATGTTCGCCACCGCTTCGGGCAATGTCCGGCGCAATCTGTTGTCGGACTTCGTTGATATCCGTGCCAACGGCAAGATTGCCATGAAGCTCGATGACGGCGACCGCCTGATCGCCGTGCAGACCTGTTCGGAAAACGACGACATTCTGTTGGCGGCCCGCAACGGCAAGTGCATCCGCTTCCCCGTCACCGATGTCCGCGTCTTCAAGGGCCGCGATTCCACCGGTGTGCGCGGCGTCAAGTTGGAAGACGGCGACGATGTCATTGGCATGTCGGTGCTGCGCCATGTGGACTTCGACAGCGAAACCCGTGACGCCTATGCCCGCGGTGATCTGCCTGCCGAACAGATGGAAACCATGCTGGGTCTGGAAGAACATATCCTGGCCATCAGCGAAAACGGTTACGGCAAGCGGACATCGGCTTACGAATACCGCATCACCGGCCGCGGCGGTTCGGGGATCGCCAATATCGATCTGACCGAAAAGACCGGTCCGGTGGTGGCGTCCTTCCCGATTGGCCACAGCGACGAAATCATGATCGTTACCGATGGCGGCAAGCTGATCCGCATTCCCGTTGACGGCGTGCGCGTGGTGGGCCGCAAGACCCAGGGCGTCATGCTGGTGCGTACCAACGAGGATGAACGCGTGGTGTCGGCTGCCCGTTTGGCCGATGTCGGCGGCAATGACGACGAAGATGAAGGCGCCGATGAACAAGACGCCTTGGACAGCGCCGTCCCCGAGGGGGGAGACGACGCCGCAAATGCGGGGGAGGCTGATGCCTAAGCAGCGGATCGCGGTTTATCCGGGGACTTTCGACCCCATCACGGCCGGCCATCTGGATATCATCCAGCGGGCCAGTCGCGTGGTGGACAAACTGATCATCGGCGTTGCCAGGAACGCGGGTAAAAACCCGCTGTTCAACATGGAGGAACGGTGCGATCTGGCCCGCGATTGTATCGCAGCGGCCAAGATTACCGGCGCCGAGATCGAGGTTCGTCCCTTTGACAACCTGCTGATTCATTTTGCCGCCCAATGCGGGGCGACGGTGATCGTGCGTGGTCTGCGCGCGGTTTCCGACTTTGAATACGAATTCCAGATGGCCGGGATGAATGCCCGGCTGACTCCGGATATCGAAACCATCTTTTTGATGGCTTCGGACCGCTGCCAGTTCATCTCGTCACGTTTCGTCAAGGAAATCGGGCGGTTGGGCGGCGATATTTCATCTTTTGTCACCCCCCTGGTCAAGCAACGTCTGGACGAACGCTGGGCCGATCTGCCCGCCGACCAGGCCGAGTAATTTATTCCAAGGAGCATCCGACATGACCGATACTGCCGCCCAGGCGGATCTTGAGAACACTCTTTATCTCGATCTTAAGGACGGCCGCGTGGTCATCCAGTTGCGCCCCGATCTGGCCCCTGGCCATGTGGAGCGCATCAAGGAACTGGCCCGCGACGGCTATTATGACGGCGTGGTATTCCATCGTGTGATTGATGGTTTCATGGCCCAGGGCGGTGATCCGACCGGTACCGGCATGGGCGGTTCGGGCAAGAAGCTGAAGGCCGAATTTTCAAAGGCCAAGCATGTGCGCGGCACCTGTTCGATGGCCCGCGCCCGTGATCCGAACAGCGCCGATTCGCAGTTCTTCATCATGTTCGACCCGGCTCCCAGCCTGGACGGCCAGTATTCCATCTGGGGCCAGGTGGTCGAAGGCATGGACTTCGTCGACAACATCAAGAAGGGCGACGGTTTCGCCAACGGCACCGTCAAGGATCCCGACAAGATCGTGCGCATGCAGGTTGCCGCCGACGTTAAGGAGTGAGCGGGATGTCTTTGATCAAGAAGCTTCTTCTGTGCGTGGCCCTGCTGGTTGCGGGCGCGGTTCCGGTCTTGGCTGGCGAACCCATCACCGATCCGGAAAACACCCTGATCATGGAACTCAAGACCGGCCGCGTGGTGATCGCCATGCGTCCCGATCTGGCGCCGCAGCATGTCAAGCGTATCAAGGAACTGGTGCGCAAGGGCTTCTATGACGGCACGCCGTTTCATCGCGTGATCGACGGTTTCATGGCCCAGGGCGGTGATCCGACCGGCACCGGTCGTGGTGGTTCGGGCTTCAAGCTGCCGGCTGAATTCTCCAACGTCCACCATCTGCGCGGCACCGTTTCGATGGCCCGCGCCCAGGACCCCAACAGCGCTGATTCGCAGTTTTTCATCTGCTTCGAGGCGGCTCCCTCCCTGGACAACAAGTACACCATTTGGGGCCGGGTGATCGACGGCATGGATAATGTCGATAAGATCAAGAAAGGTGACGAAAGCGAAAACGGCTCGGTTACCAATCCTGATCGTATTATCTCGATGAAAGTTGCTGCTGACGTAAAGCAGTGATTGACCTGGGGGGCCGACTTGCCTATGTTGAGCCCCCCATCACTGGGGAATATATGGGCTCGTAGCTCAGTTGGTAGAGCAAGCGACTTTTAATCGAGAGGTCCCGGGTTCGAGTCCCGGCGAGCCCACCAAATTAGAAAAATCCCCGCTTCGTGAAGCGGGGATTTTTTTATGGCGTTTTTCCTTGGAACCGGCAGAATTCTTGAAAGGCGAAGCCGGGAAATGCTAATACTTCTTTAACAAGAGGAAAACGCTATGCAACCGGCCGTCCAGGAACTTTGTCTGTTCGACCCCGCTCCGTTGAGCGAAGCGTTCGGTGAATTCGGACCCGACGCGCTGGAGATGCTCCAGCTTTTTGTCAAAACATCCCAGCCTTTGCGTGATCAACTGCTTGCAGCCTTGTCGCAAGACCTGCTGGCTGATGCCCGTGAATGCGCCCATGCCCTGAAAGGGGCGGCCAATTCCACTGGGGCAGTGCGGCTGGGGCATGTCTGCGCGGTTATTGATGGGGCACTGAAAGACAAAAACGCCGCCCAGGCGAAGCTGTGGGCGGCGGATTTGGATCGGGTCTTTACAGAAACGGTCGATGCCATCAACGGCATCAACGATTGACGTTCAGCTCCAGCGCACGCCTTTGGCACCCATGCGCTTGGAAAGGACGGTGATGATCTTGGCCTTCAACTCGTTGGGCGACACCGGCTTGACCAGATAGCCGTCCACATCCGACTGAATGGCCGCCATCACCGTGCCGCGATCGGAATCGCTGGTCAGAAAGACGACGGGAACAGTGCGGTCCTTAATGCCTTCGCCACTGCGGACCTTGCGCAGGAAATCCAGGCCATCCACCGGTTGCATCTTGATGTCGCACAGCACCAGATCAACATCGACCTGATTGAGCGCGTTCAATCCTTCGGCACCATCACCGGCTTCAAAAACAGTGGTGCAGCCAAGCCGCTTCAGCAACTGAACGATCAGTTTGCGGATATATTCCTGGTCATCGATGACCAGAAGCGAAAGCTTGGAGAAATCAGGTTCGCGCATTGCCATATCCACAGTCTAGCCGCCCCTGACGGGGTGGGCAACTCTTACTAATCAGAGCAAAAGTTTACTTTCGCTTCGAGAGCTGTTCCTGGGCCTGACGATATTTATCCGAGACTTCCTGCATGGCGCGAATCACCTGAGAGGCGAAGGTCTGGCGCAGGATCTTGACCTTGGCGATGTGCATCTTGTCGTCGATCTTGTTGTCTTCCAGGCGCTGTTCGGCCCGGGCCAGGGCGGCGGTACAGCGGTCATGGATGGCCTTTTGCCAATCTTCGGCGGTGAATTTGGGGCGGTGACTCAGGGGGACGGCCATCCAAATCCCTTCGGCCAGTTTGACCAGGGTTTCC
>JASLCK010000231.1 GCA_030151865.1 Rhodospirillaceae bacterium
TGATTTGCCGCAGCCCGACGGACCGATAAAGGCGGTGATCTCGCCTTCGTTGATGGTCAGGTTGACATTCTTCAGGGCGTGCTTGGGGCCATAATAAACCGACACATCCTTGGCGACGACCTTGGGCCGGGCTTCCGGCAGGACGACGGGGGCGGCAAGGTCAACGGGCTGGGTATCTACGGCCAAGACAGTACTCTCCTGGAACAAATGGCCCGGTTCGGCCAACAGGCTAGCTGGTATAACGGCGGGATGTTGCGTGGCAACTGCAATAACCCATCGGAACATTTATTTCACAATTCCCGATATAGGTGATCGGGAACTAATCTTCCGCCAAGGGAAGATAGACGGTGAAGGTTGAGCCCTGTCCCGGCGCGCTGTCGATCACCAAGGCGCCGCGATGGCGGTTGACCACATGCTTGACGATGGCCAGACCCAGACCCGTGCCGCCCAGACGGCGCGAGCGGGCGGTATCGACGCGGAAGAAGCGTTCGGTCAGGCGGGGGATATGTTCCTTGGCGATGCCGTCGCCATGATCGCGCACTGACACCCGGACAGCCCGGTTCAACCGTTCACTTAAGGTGGCAGGAACCTGACTGGTGACTTCCGCCGTGATTTCCACTGATGTGCCGTCGCGGCCATATTTGAGGGCGTTATCCATCAGGTTCTGGAAAATCTGCGCCAGTTCGTCGTCCTGGCCGGTCACCATGGGCAGGTCGTCGGCCAGATTGAGGTCCAGCACCATGTCGCGTTCGCGTGCTTGCAGGACCAGCCCTTCGGCGACACGGGTAACGATCTGACTGACGTCGGCGTGGCCGTTGGGGGGCGTGTGCTCGTTCAATTCGATGCGCGACAGGTTCAACAGGTCGGCGACCAACCGCGACATGCGCGACGCCTGTTCGAACATGATGCCCAAGAAACGTTCGCGCGCTTCCTCGTCGTCGCGAGCCGGGCCGCGCAGGGTTTCGATAAAGCCCAGCAGCGCCGACAGTGGGGTGCGCAGTTCATGGCTGGCATTGGCGACGAAATCGGCGCGCATCTGTTCCATGCGCTTCAGGGCGGTGACATCGTGCAGGGCGATGATCACCCGCGCCCCATCGGGCCCGACCTTGGGCAGAGGTTGGACGCGGGCGCGGAATTCATGCTCGACCGGGGTGGCGATGCTGAAATCCACATCGACCCCCGGCTCGCCCTTGATGACCCGATCGGCGGCTTCCAGCAGCAAGGCATTGCGCAAAACGGCGGCGATGTCGCGGCCTTCCAGCAGGCGGCCGAAGATATGCTGGGCGGCGGGGTTGGCGGCGACGATCTTGCGCTGATGGTTGACCAGCAAAAGCGGGTCGGGCAAATGGGCGAAGATGCTGTGATGAAAGCCGATCAGGCTTTCCATCTCGTCCAGGCGGGTTCGCCAGGCCAGACGCAGTCCGCCGACGGCGGCCAGCACATCGGCGGCCAGGACGGTGCGCGGTTCCGGCTGGGCCAGGTTTTCTCCCTTGGCGACGGCGCGGATATAAGCGGCGGTTTCATCCAGGTCGCTGCCGTAAGGACGCAACAAGAGAATGGTCAGAAACAGAACGGCCAGCGCGCCGATGACGGCGGGCAGGACGGCGATCTGTTCGGTGGTGGCCAGCAACGTGAACACCCCCACCGTCGGCGTCGAAAGCGCGGCGATGGCGGGAATAAGGCGGCGGTTGAAGCGGGGCGGCGCAAGGGCGCGCAATGTATCCTCCGGACCCTGGGAAAAGGTGGTGTGTCGCGTCATGGGGCGAATCCCTCCTTACCTTATCGGGCGAGTCCGGCCGGACTGTGAGTTATAGATTTGTTGCAATATTTCCGGCCCAGACCGGGGCGGGTCGTTTTAGACCCACCCCGGTGGTCCGATTTACTTGCGAACGGCGTCATGGGCGGCCAGAACCGCCATGTTCACCATGTCATTAACGGTGGCATCCATCGAGGTGATCTGCACCGGCTTCTTAAGCCCGGTCAGAACGGGACCGATGACGGTGCCGCCGCCCAGCTTCTGCAACAGCTTCCAGGCAATGTTGGCCGAGAACAGGCCGGGCATCACCAAAATGTTGGCCGGGCCGTTCAGGCGGCAGAAGGGGTAAAGCTTCTGCAATGCCGGGTCCAGTGCCACATCAGCGGCCATTTCGCCGTCATATTCAAAATCCACATTGCGGGAATTCAGGATTTCCACCGCTTCATTGACGCGGGCGGAATCCAGGTTCTGCGGATTGCCGAAGGTCGAATAGGACAGCAGCGCCACCCGCGGTTCGTGACCCATCTGGCGGGCCTTGGCGGCGGTCTGGATGGCGATGTCGGCCAGTTGTTCCGGCGTCGGGGTTTCGATCACCGTGCTGTCCGAGATAAACACCGTGCGGCCATGGCTGACCATGATGGTGGTGCCGAACACGATGTTGCCGTCCTTGGGGTCGATGACCCGTTTGACGTCTTCATAGGCCTGATAATAGTTGCGGGTCAGGCCGGTCACCATGGCGTCGGCATCGCCCATCGCCACCATGGCGGCGGCGAAAACGTTGCGTTCCTGGTTCATCTGGCGCTGGGCGTCGCGGTACAGCAGACCCTTACGCTGCATACGGGCATACAGCATGTCGGTGTAATCGCGGGTGCGTTCCGACAGGCGGGCATTGACCACCTCGATGCCGTCCAGCGCTCCGGCCAGGCCAATGGCGGCCAGGGTGGCGTTGATCTGCTCTTCGCGGCCCAGAAGGATCGGGCTGCCATATCCGGCATTGCGGAAGGCAACGGCGGCGCGGATGGACTTTTCCTCCTCGCCCTCGGCAAAGACCACGCGCTGGGGATTGGACCGCACTTCCTCGAAGATGTTTTGCATCGACGCGGCGGTGGGGTCCAGACGGGCCGACAGTTCGCGCTTATAGCCCTCGATGTCGATGATCGGCTTGCGGGCCACGCCCGATTCCATGGCGGCCTTGGCGACGGCCACCGGGATCGAGGCGATCAGGCGCGGATCGAACGGCACGGGAATGATGTATTCCGCACCGTAGCGTAGACGCCGACCGCTATAGGCGGCGTCTACTTCGTCGGGTACGTCTTCACGGGCCAGGGCGGCGATAGCCTTGGCGGCGGCGATCTTCATGGCGTCGTTGATGGTGCTGGCCCGCACGTCCAACGCCCCGCGGAAGATATAAGGGAAGCCCAGAACATTGTTGATCTGGTTGGGATAGTCGGAGCGCCCGGTGGCGACAATGGCGTCCTGGCGCACGGTTTTGACTTCTTCCGGGGTGATTTCCGGGTCGGGGTTGGCCATGGCGAAGATGATCGGACGGTCGGCCATTTCGGCGACCATTTCCGGCGTCACGGCACCCTTGGCCGACAGGCCGAAGAACACGTCGGCGCCCTTCATGGCCTCTTCCAGGGTGCGGGCGTCGGTGACCACGGCGTGGGCCGATTTCCACTGGTTCATCCCTTCGGTACGGCCCTGATAGATGACGCCCTTGGTGTCGCACATGGTGACGTTGTTGTGGGGCAGCCCCATGGACTTGACCAGCTCGACGCAGGCCACGGCGGCAGCGCCCGCGCCATTGACCACCAGCTTGGTATCCTTGATGTTGCGTCCCGTCAGATGCAGGGCGTTCAGCAGACCAGCGGCGGCGATGATGGCGGTGCCGTGCTGATCGTCATGGAACACCGGAATGTCCATCAGCTCGCGCAGGCGCTGCTCGATGATGAAGCATTCAGGGGCCTTGATGTCTTCCAGATTGATGCCGCCGAAGGTCGGACCCAGATAGCGTACCGCGTTGACGAATTCATCGACATCGCGGGTATCGACTTCCAGATCGATGGAATCGACGTCGGCAAACCGCTTGAACAGCACCGCCTTGCCTTCCATCACCGGCTTGCCCGCCAGCGCGCCCAGATCGCCCAGGCCCAACACCGCCGTACCGTTGGAGATCACCGCCACCAGATTGCCCTTGCTGGTGTAGTCATAGGCCAAAGACGGATCACGGGCGATGTGCAGGCAGGGAAAGGCCACGCCCGGCGAATAGGCCAGGGACAGATCGCGCTGGGTGGTCAGCGGCTTGGTCGGCGTGATCTCGATCTTGCCCGGTCGGCCCGAGGCATGCATCAGCAGCGTTTCGCGTTCCAGATTGGAACGGGCGGCGTTTTCATCCATGGAGAGAGACTTTCTGCAGCGTTAATTTTTTTATTTTTGTTGGGGGACCAGAGCGGCGGGCGTTCAGCCCTGCCGCTCGTTGACGTGGACATTGGCGGCACCCGCGCCGGTCAGGGCGGCGACGGCCTTGGCTTCCAACTCGGCGGAAGCGGCATGCACCCAGACCAGAACGTCGCCCTTGGCCAGCGCCTTGGCAAAATCGGCGGAATGGGGCCGGGCGGTCACTTCGTCCATCAGTTCCTTGGCGGCGGCGGTGCCGACGCCGGCGGCGATCAGGGCAGCCAGGGCGGCGCCCACCGGACCGGCGGCGATGGCAATGAAGCCCGCAGTAACCAGCGGACCTTGATATTTCAGCTCGCCCAGCAGACCGACGGCGGCTTCCTTCCACGACCCGCTGCCGGGGGTCGCGGCATCCAGGGAATCATGGGATGACAGCACCGAAAGGTCGCTGCGGTCGAAACCGGCGGCCAGCAGGTCTTTGACCGCCTTGTCAAAGGCGTCCTTGGACGACAGGATGCCAACCACTTCGCGGCGGGGTTGAGTTTGTTGGGTCACGGACGTTGATCCTTGCTGTTGGCCTTGTATAAGCAGCCTCTATTCTGCCGGAAGGCCGTGCTGATTCATAGTCCCCGGCGCATGGCGCGGCGACAACCTTCATGCTAAGGTGCCGCCTCGTTCCCATCACTTAAAGAACCCGGTTTTCTCGTGAGCGATGTCGCCGCCTTGGGGGAGGCTTTGTCCCCGTCCGCATCTTCCGTCTCTTCGGTCGCCCCGATCGAGGACGCCACCCCGATGATGGCCCAATATCTGGCCATCAAGCGGGAAAATGCCGATTGCCTGCTGTTTTACCGCATGGGCGACTTTTACGAGATGTTCTTCGAAGACGCCGTCAAGGCGTCGGAAGCGCTGGACATCACCCTGACCAAGCGCGGCCGCCATGCGGGCGAGGAAATCCCCATGTGTGGCGTGCCGGTGCACAGCCATGAGGGGTATCTGTCCAAGCTGATCCGCAAAGGCTTCAAGGTTGCAGTCTGCGAACAGATGGAAGACCCGGCGGAAGCCAAGAAGCGCGGGGCCAAGTCGGTGGTGCAGCGCGGCGTGGTGCGCGTGGTCACGCCCGGCACCATTACCGAAGACGCACTCTTGGATGCCCGACGGCATAATTATCTGGCGGCCCTGGCCGAGGCTCAGGGCGCTTTGGGGCTGGCCTGGCTGGATATGAGCACCGGCGATTTTCAGGTTCAGCCGGTGTCGGTCAAGACTGCCAACGCCGCCATCGCGCGGCTGTCGCCCGGCGAACTGCTGGTGCCTGACCGTCTGATGGCCAATCCGGCTTTGAGCGAACTGTTCCGCGACTGGCGGGCGATCCTGTCGCCGCTGCCCAGCGTGCGCTTTGATTCCGAAAATGCCCGGCGGCGGCTGGAAACCCTGTATGGGGTGCGGGCGTTGGATGGCTTCGGCCAGTTCAGCCGTTCCGAACTGGCGGCGGGCGGCGCGTTGGTGGATTACGTCGAACTGACGCAAAAGGGCAAGCTGCCCCGGCTGGGGGTTCCGCGCCGTTTGGCCGAAGGCGCGGTGATGGAAATCGACGCCGCCACCCGGCGCAATCTGGAATTGGCGGAAACCCTGACCGGGGAACGGCGGGGCAGTCTGCTGTCGGTGATCGACCGCACCGTGACCGGGGCCGGGGCCCGTCTGCTGGCCCAACATCTGGCGGCCCCCCTGACCGAGGTCGGGGCCATCGACCAGCGCCTGGATATGGTGGAGTTCTTTGTTGAACGTCATTCCTTGCGCGGCACTCTGCGCGACGCCCTGAAGCAGGTTCCCGATGTAGAACGCGCCTTGTCACGCATCACCCTGGGGCGCGGTGGTCCGCGCGATCTGGCGGCGGTGCGCGATGCGCTGGGGGCGGTGCCGTCCTTGCGGGGTTGTCTGTGGACCGATGGGTTGGAGGCTTTGCCCCAGGGCCTGCGCGATGCCGCCCAGGATATGGGGGAACATTCCGCCCTGGTGGACAGACTGGCCCGTGCCTTGGCTGCTGATCTGCCGCTTTTGACCCGTGACGGCGGGTTCATCGCCCCCGGATATCATCCGGTGCTGGACGAATTGCGGTCCCTGCGCGACGAAAGCCGCCGCCTGATTGCTGCCCTGCAAAGCCGCTATGCCGAGATCAGCGGCATCGCCACTTTGAAGGTCAAACACAACAATGTGTTGGGCTATTACATCGAGGTGCCGCCCAAGCAGGCCGACCGCATGGGCGAGCCTTTTATCCATCGTCAGACCATTGCTTCGGGGGTGCGTTACACCACCGTCGAGTTGGGCGAGTTGGAAGACAAAATCCGTGGTGCCGCCGACAAGGCGCTGGCCCTGGAAATGGAATTGTTCGGCGAGTTGATCGCTGCGGTGATCGACGGTGCCGACGCCATTGCCGCCGCCGCCCACGCCATTGCCGCCTTGGATGTGGCGGCGGGGCTGGGGGAACTGGCGGCGGATCAACGCTATGTGCGGCCCCGCATCGACGACAGTTCAGCCTTTTCCATCAGCGGCGGGCGTCATCCGGTGGTCGAGGCCAGCATCAGCGGGGCCTTTGTCGCCAACGATTGCGATCTGGCCGATGCTCAGCGGCTGTGGTTGATCACTGGTCCCAACATGGCCGGTAAATCCACGTTCCTGCGGCAAAATGCCTTGATCGCGGTGATGGCTCAGATGGGCGGCTTCGTTCCGGCCGATGCGGCGCATATCGGTGTGGTGGATCGTCTGTTTTCCCGCGTGGGGGCTGCCGACGATTTGGCGCGCGGGCGTTCGACCTTCATGGTGGAGATGGTGGAAACCGCCGCCATCCTCAATCAGGCCGGTCCCCGCGCCTTGGTCATCCTGGACGAAATCGGGCGCGGTACCGCTACCTTTGACGGTCTGTCCATCGCCTGGTCGGTGGTGGAACATTTGCACGAGGTCAATCGCTGCCGCGCTTTGTTCGCCACCCATTATCATGAATTGACGGCTCTGGCCGCCAAGCTGCCGTCGCTGTCGTGCCATTGCATGCGCGTCAAGGAATGGCAGGGCGATGTGGTGTTCCTGCACGAAGTGGGGGCGGGGACGGCGGATCGGTCCTATGGCATCCATGTGGCCCGATTGGCCGGGTTGCCGTCTGCCGTTCTCGACCGCGCCGAAGCGATTTTGCACACCCTGGAAAAGGGCGATCAGTCTTCGGCCATGACCAAGCTGGCCGACGATCTGCCGCTGTTTGCCGCCGCCGCCCGTCACCCTTCGGGGGCGCAGTCGGTTGCCGTGGCCCCGCCCGCACCGTCGGTGGTCGAAGAGGAGTTGGTTACCCTTAATCCCGACGACCTGACCCCCCGTCAGGCGCTGGAGGCGCTTTACCGTTTGAAAGGCTTGTTGCCTCAATAAGCGCTAGAAAAGCGCGGCGATGCCTTCCACCACGGCCCCGACGACGACCCCGACTGCTCCGGCGATGATTGCGTCGCTGCCGTCATCTTCATGATCGGCGGCTTCGACGCTGTCGTTTGGGGTTTGCGCCAAGGCCTCGCATATGGCCCGGGCAGCGGCAGCAGCGGTGGGGCCGTCCAGACCATAGGCCAGATGGCGCTGACCAAGATCGCCTGTGCCCGTTACCACGATGCTATGGGATCTTAGACTCTGGCGGCGGATCGGCCAGGATAACAGCCCCAGTCCCAGCAGGGCGGCGTCTTTTCCCAGTTGCTGTGCCACTGTGGTGGTGTAGGTCGGTTGGGTCGCCGTCGCGGGGATAAAAAAGCTGGACCGATGCAGGGCGATGCCGACATCGGCAATGTCCTGTTTGGTCAGGCATTGACCGTCGATGACGATACCGCTCGAACTGACGTCTAAACTGGCGGGTTTGCGGGCCATCCAGTCGGTCAGGTAGAGATATCCCTGGCGGGTCAGATTCAGCCCCAAGACGATCAGCGCCAACCAGTCATGGCCGGGCCAGGCCGCATCGATGATGATCACCGCCATAAACCACACCAGTCCCGACAGCACCAGCGATCCAAAGAGTGCGGCGATGCTGGTGCGGGCCGGGGTCAGAGTAAGACGAATGCCATGGGCCGTTTTGCTGATGGTGACGCTGGAGGCCATGATGGATACCCCTGAAAAAGTCAGGGGTGAATTATCATAAAGTAAATTAACCGTACAGACGGTTCAATCCAG
>JASLCK010000233.1 GCA_030151865.1 Rhodospirillaceae bacterium
TCATGAATTTGGGGTCGATGTTCACCCTGGGCACCAACGTCATGCTGACCAGCATCGGCGCCATGTATATCATCGACCAGAAGCTGACCATGGGGGCCTTGATCGCCGCCAACATGCTGGTGGCGCGCCTGTTATCGCCGCTCAACCAGTTGGTGGGGGCATGGCGGTCTTTGGCGTCGTTCCGTCAAAGTACGGAACGCCTGGGCGCCATCCTGGCCGAGGCCGAGGATCGCCAGAAAACCGCAGTCTCCATGGGCCGTCCCAAGGGCGCTTTGGGGCTGGATGATGTGGTGTTCGGCTATGATCCCCGCCTGCCGCCGGTGCTCGACACTATCGCCATGATCGTGCCCGCAGGCGGCATGACCGGTATTTTGGGGCGCAACGGCAGCGGCAAGACCACCTTGCTGAAGGTGCTGCAAGGGCTTTACCACCCCCGGGAAGGCCGCGTGCTGCTGGACGGGGCCGACATCGCCCAATTCGGCCGGACCGAACTGGCCCGCTGGATTGGCTATGTGCCGCAGGAATGCGTGCTGTTTACCGGCACCATCCGCGACAACATCGCCCAGGGCATGGATCACCCCACCGATGAAGATATCCTGACCGCCGCCCAGATGGCCGGGGTGCATCAATACATCATCGACCTGCCCGGCGGATATGACACCGAAATCGGCGAAGCAGGATCGCGCCTGTCGGCGGGGCAGCGCCAGCGCATCGCGCTTGCCCGCGCCCTGATCGGCGATCCGCCAGTGCTGCTGCTGGATGAACCATCCGCCAGCCTGGACCGTCAGGCGGAAGAAAATCTGCGCGACATTCTGGGCGAACTGGCCCGGACCCATACGGTGATCGTGGTGACCCACAGCATGGTTCTGCTGCCCGCCTGCACCAATCTGGTGCTGTTGGAAAAGGGTAAGATCGCCATGGGCGGCCCGACATCTGAAATGCTGCCCCGCCTGTTCGGCCAACGCCCCCATGCCGCCCCACCCCATCCGGCTCAGGCCCCCGTCATGGAGACTCTGCCATGAGCCAGTTGCGCCAACTGCTCGACCACCACCCGCTGCCCACCTGGCAACCGGTTTCGCGCGCCATCATGGCGCTGCTGGCGGTGCTGTTCATCTGGTCCTGTTTCGCCCAATTGGACGAGGTCGCCACCGCCACCGGCGACGTGGTGCCCGAAGGCAAGGTCAAGGTCATCCAGCATCTGGAAGGTGGCACCGTGCGCGACGTCTATGTGCATGACGGATCGTTGGTCAAGGAAGGCCAGCCCCTGATGCAGATCGACCTGCCGGTCTCGGCCGTCAACAAGGACGAGCTTCAGGTCCGTATCGACGCCCTGAACCTGACCCGCGCCCGCCTGATCGCCGATGCCGAGGACAAACCCCTATCCTTCCCGCCCGAAGAATCCAAACGCCAGCCTAATTTGTTGGAAGCTGAACGCCGGTCTTACGAGACGCGCCATCAGAACCTGCGCGCCACCCTGGCCGTACTGGAAGAACAGGTGCGCCAGAAACAATTGGAAGTTCAGGAACTGGAAGCCAAGCAGCAATCCGTCGCCTCCAGCCTGCGGCTGGCGCGGGAAAAGCTGACCATGTCCAACAATCTGTTGAAGGATGGCCTGACCTCGCGCATGGATCACGTCCAGCAGCAAAACGATGTGGAGGCACTGGAAGGTCAGTCCAACACCCTGCGCAGCAGCGTGCCCAAGGCCCTGTCGGCCCTGGATGAAGTCAAGCGCCGCATCGACGAGGAAAAGACCAAGTTCCGCCGCGCCGCCCAGGCCGAACTGACCGAGGTAGAAACCAATCTGGCCCGCAACCGCGAACTGATCACCCAGGCATCGGACCAGCAGCGCCGCGCCGCCATCACCTCGCCCACCGACGGCATTGTGAAGAACCTGCGCGCCAACACCATCGGCGGTGTGGTCCGTCCCGGCGATCCCATCATGGAAATCGTCCCCACCAACGAACGGCTGAACATCGAGGCCAAGGTTTCGCCCGAAGACCGCGGCTATGTCGAAGCCGGGCAGAAGTCCCTGGTCAAGATCACCGCCTATGACTACACCCGCTATGGCGGTCTGGAAGGCACGGTCACCCAGGTGGCCCCCGACACCACCACCGGCCAGGACAACAAACCCTATTACCGTGTGATCATCGAAACCGACAAATCGGCCCTTGGCCCCAACGGCGAATACCCCATTACGCCGGGCATGGTGGCGATGGTGGACATCCATACCGGCCAACGCTCGGTCCTGCGCTACCTGATCACCCCGGTTCTGAAACTGCGCCACGAAGCCTTCCGGGAGCGGTAACCCCCCCCCCCCCCGCTCCCGCTTGCGGCTTACTTCTTTTTCGATGCCAAGGCGGCTTCTGTCAGCTTTCCGATCTTGTCTTGCTGCGCGCCGATCTGTTGGTCGAGCACATCGACGTCTTCTTGCACCTTTTCGAGATTTTTGTCGTTCAGATACAAGGCCAGAGACCGCAGCTCTTCGTAATCCCGGAACCCCAGATCATTGAAATTGGGCAGCATCTCCACCGCCTCCAGCGTGACGCCGCATATAATGATTAGAAGATCATTGAAAATTGCGCGCTGATCCAGATCCTCGTCCTTCTTGACCTCGGTCATGACCTTGAAAAGAGCCTTGCGCAATTCGGCCAGGAAAGGCTGATGCACCAGAAATAAATCAACATCCCGGAGCACCGCCAGCAAGGGAGCGGCGCTGTCGGGATTGAGACGCCTGATCAAGTGTCCCATTTCCAGGACGCGCCGCCATTCCTGCGGTGAATAAGCGGCCCTCGCCCCTTTTCCACTGAGATACTGAGACACATCGAAACTGCTGGAAATGCTGCTTTCATTGGCCTCCTGACGGGCGATGAAACCTGGTGACTCCTCTTCCAGCAGTTGGGCCTGGGCATCGCGGATGGCCCGCGTCATCGCCGCATTCTGGGGAGTATCACCGGCGGGAGGCGTATCGAGGACATGCAGCATCAGATTTTGCACCGTAATCGGGCCACAACTGGTGCCGTCGGTTTGTGTAAGACGCTTCAGATTAGCCTGGGGTTCAATAGACACGGCATCGGAAAAAGCGTCCCTGATCTGATCCAGAACAGGTCCAGGAATGGGCCGATCCCCACTCAAGGGATCGAAATAGCCGTATTGCACCACTCCAAAAGGCAGCATGCGGATGATGATGCCGACCCAATGATAATTGCCCAAATTGAATGGTACCAGGAAAGTGCGCACCTCGGCATCGCCGGTGCGAATCTCACCCAAACGCTGGGAAAGCTGATCGATATACATGCTATCCACAGGGGGTAGCACCGCCAGATGGGGCAACCCCTCGGTTCGCCGCAGCAACACCTGATACATGTCCAGGTCTTCATACTGATAGGCATTGTTGATCGGCGAACCTTCGACCTTATCGTCCTTGGTCCGTCCCATCAGCCAAGACAGATCGAAACCATCCAGTGACGACAGCTTTTCTTCAGAAGACGCAAAAGCCTTGCCCTTCCCGAAGTTGAAGAGATCCAGATTGATCCGGCTTCTTTTATCAAAGTCCTTAGGGGTTTTCCGGTATCGGTTGGTATCCTTACCGCCAACCCGATGGGCACGTTCGAAGCCGTCCGGATTCATCAGCTTCGCCACCCAAAGCTTGCGGCTGCTTTTTTCAGACAAGGAAAGGGTTGCGGCCGCCTTGGGATAAGTTTTGACAATCAGACCGATGTGATTGTGCAGCAGCATCGAGATCAGATTTTCTTCCGAATAATCCGGAATATTGCCATCATCGTCGGCCTCGACCGGGGTGCCCTCCATCACCGCTCCCACATCCAACAGACTCAAGACGGCTGACGTCAGTTCCTCCTTGGTGTGGAGTTTTATATTCTCTTCATGTTCCAACAAGACCTGACGGGCCGCCCCTTCCCCCAATCCTCCGGTGGCGACGCCCGGCAGGGTGACTCCCGGCACCAGTTCAAAGGCCAGCATCAAATCGGTGATTTCGTCTTGCAAACGGTCCAGCGTTTTCGGTCCGCCGCGTCCCTTGAGCTTTTGGGGCGCCACATCATCAGGCCCCATGGGAAAATCCTTCAGGCGCTTGACGACCTTGTCATACTGGACTCGCAACTTGACCATTTCGGCCAGCGCCTGCGCGATGGTTTTCCCAATCAGGCTGCGTTCGACCAGATCTCGATAAATCAGATGAGCCGATGTATGGGCGCCGGCACTGTTTCGGAAGCGATGCGGCGGCCGCCCCGACTGGTTCACCTCCTGAATTAACCCATCCTTATTCAGAATAGCGCCTGTCGTCAGGGTTTCCTTACAGACTTTTTTGGTTATTTTTTCATATGCACTGCCATTATCCCAAAAGTCATCATCCCCTTGACCATAGAATTTTTCATAATCAATACGGGATCTTTTCTTTGATTTTGGAATTTCTTCATCGATTACAGATGGACCCTTATCCGCCAATGCAGCTTTATCAACAATAGATTCATTAACAATCTTTTCTTTGGCAACAGACTTAGTATTGGAAAGATCATCTATCTGACTAAGGCGATCATTCCACATCCCTATCATATATTCACGATGACTTTTTTCTATCTTAGTAGATGGGTCTTTTACATATTCCAACTGGAACAGAGCCTCACCCCGCATTTCCTCCAGATGCTTTTGGGATTCCACCTTGGCATTCAGCATAATGACTTCAGCGATCTGATCGACGACTTCTTCGCGGGCAGCCTCCGGACTGCGCAGATACAAGTCGTAGAAAAAATTTTCCGCCAGATCAGAAATAACGTCGGGATAATACATTGCCAGGGTCATGGCATGCTGACGCGCGAACATTTCAAGCCGATATTGGGGCGACTGGTCAGACACCACCCCAGGAGCGACGCGCCCCAGCAAAAAAGGCTCTTGTTCAACTACCGCGCCGACCGCCGACTGAATGTCAAAGTTACGGAAAATGGCATCGACCACCTCTTCGCGGGTTCCGTAGCGATCATGTTGCCTCAGATACAACACCCCGCCGCTCTCATTCTTGTTCTTGCCGGCTGGGATATTAAGAAGCTTGGTCATGATCGTCGAAAGCGGCACACGTTCCCGGACTTCCAGATAGGCGACGATATAGGACTGCAAAGCCGAGACCCACCAGTTGGTGGGCTGTTCACCATCCATGTTCCCCTCAATATCACCCCGTATCCGCTGCAACTGCTCGACCGCCTCGCACCACAAATGGGAAATGCGAAAGCTTGTTCGGCCTTTCTTGGTGTCTTGTCCCTCGCTCAGATTTTCCACAAGCGCATAGCCGGGCAGACGGGTCATCTCAAAGACCAAACGATCCATCTCGGCGACAGCCTGGGGAATCGTCAGCCCCTCCAGACGGGCGCGCAGGCCATATTCATGCAAGGTGAAGGCGCTGGTGTGATCCCCGGCAGAGTCGGTGAAGACATTTCCAGGCCGTCCCACCAAGGTCAGTTTCAGGATCCGGATCGCCTTATCCTTGTCGATACGGCCCGTCAGGATCTGCGCGACCACCAACTGAGAAACATCGGACTGATCTTGCGACGACGCTTGCTCCTCTTCCAGGTCAAGCTTGGCCTGATAGGGAATTCGTGCCGAGAACGCCGCATTCAACTGCACGCTCTGTCTTTGCAGGGCCTGGACGGAAGGCGATATTGCCCCTGCCGTCACGGCGCCCCTCGCCACAGCCTGCGGCCCCTGATTTGCATCTTTTAGGAATTCATACATGCAGTCAATTCCACTAAATAGTGTAATTGACTGTACACTCCGTTCGCCGATTGCGTCCAACGCCGCCGGGGTTTGCGATGCCTTATCTCACGTCCTGTTGAGGAAGGGGGGATGCGATCACCCGGTTGGGAGGCAAGCGTACAGTCACGATGGTGCCCTGCCCCACCGCGCTTTCGATGGTCAGAGTACCGCCGTGCAATTCCACCAGACGCTTGGTGATGGGCAGGCCCAGGCCGGTCCCCTCTTCGCGGCGCACCATGGGATTGGCCACCTGACCGAACGGTTCCAGCACCTTGGCGATATCTTCCGGGGCGATGCCGATGCCGGTGTCGCGCACCGTGATGCGGACCGATCCGTCGCCGTCAGCTTGGGCGCTTAAGGTCACCATGCCGCCCTCAGGGGTGAATTTGATGGCGTTGGTCAACAGGTTCAACATGATCTGCTTCAGACGCAGATTGTCGGCATAAATCCGGGGCAGACTGGGTTCGACTTCGGCCGACAGCCGGACAGAACGGCGGTTGGCCCGTTCCAGCACCAGATGCATCGCCCCTTGGATGCTGTGGGGCAGATCGACGTTTTCTTCCTCCAGCACCAGTTTTCCGGCCTCGACCTTCGACAGATCAAGCATATCGTTGATCAGTTCCAGCAGATGCCGCCCGGATTCCTGAATATGGCTCAGATATTCTCGGTACTTGTCGTGCCCCAACTCGCCATAAGGCTCGGTATCGATGAATTCGGAGTACCCGATAATGGCGTTCAACGGCGTGCGCAGTTCATGGCTCATGCTGGCCAGAAAATCCGACTTGGTGCGGCTGGCCCGTTCCGCCTGCTGCTTGGCGACCACCAGGGCGTCTTCCATCAGCTTGCGCTCGGTGATGTCTTCCATCACCGCCATATATTGGATGATCTCGCCCCGGCTGTTGCGCAACGGCGAAATCACCAGCATTTCCCAGTAAAGCTCGCCGGTCTTTTTGCGGTTCAGCAATTCTCCGCGCCAGCCCTTGCCAAGCTTCAAGGCCCGCCACAGATCGGCATAGGTTTCACCCGGCGTCAGGCCCGACTGCAACAGCCGAGGCGTCTGACCCAGCAATTCTTCCCGCCGATAGCCGGAAATCTCGCAAGCACGCGGGTTGGCATAAATGATCTGGCCGTCGGTGTCGGTGATGATCACCGACGCAGCACTTTGTTCCAGCGCGTGATTCAGGGTATGGGCGCGTTCTTCGGCTTCAATCTGTTTGGTGACGTCGCGCACCACGGCGATCAGGCGGTCGTTGCCATCCACGGGGGCCTCGCGCACCGTCACTTCCAGATAGAACGGAAAACCGTCCGCGCCTTGCACTTGCACTTCGCGGCGGCTCCAGCGGCGCAATTGCGGCAGGGACTGGTTGACGGTGGCAGGGATCAACGTATCAAGCGTCAAACCCACCAGATCGTTGCCGCCGAAAATCTCGCGGGCGGCGGGATTGATCCCATCGATGCGCCGTTGCGTCGGCTCCAGGATCAAGATGCCGTCGGCCAAAGCCTCGACCACCGAGCGGTGATAGCTTTCCAGCGCCGCCAGTTGCGACACCGACAATTCCGTCTGACGCAGCAACGGAATGAACAGACGCCAGACCAGCAGGCCCAGCAACAGCAGAAACATCCCTTCGCCGATAATGGCAAACAGGCGCAAATCCTGGACGCGGGCCCGCATGCCATCGGCCAGCGCCGACACCAGGGCTTCCGATGCTTCCTGCAACGGCCCTTGCGACATGGTTTTGATTTTCAGGATTTGCGGACAAGACGGCCCCAGCAGATCGTCGGGCAACTGCGACAGCGCCGTCACCGCGTCGCTATATTCGTACATCTGCTGATAAAGGCGGTAAGGGGCGGCAAACAAAATGGCGTCGGCGTTCTTTTTTGCCCGCTCACCCGCCGAGCTGTAATCCAGCGACCGCTGGACGTTGATCAGGGTCTGCACGACCTCGCGCAGTTGGCGGCGCAGGGCGTCGCGCTCCGGCCCCGACTGGGCCATCACCAATCGCATGGAATCGGCGGATACCTGTTGAACCAGCATTCTTTGGCGACCAGCGGTGTTCAACACCGCGGCACCTTCGTCCTGGCCGCTGACCATGATGTGGAAGACCGCATAGGCCCCCAGCGACACCACCGCCAGCAACAACACGACCAACAGGAAACGCAACCGGAGCCAGCGGCTCAGCCGACTGCCGATTTCCTGGCCATCGCCCCGACGAGCATAGCCGTTGGTCAGTGTTACCTCCTCTATCCTTGCTTATGCCCGGTGCCGATATGCCCAAGGACATAAGCAATGGATATCGTAAAAACCGTCATATCGCCAGGGCTTCTCCCTGCACTAAAGTATGTCCTTCGCGGCCATGGACATAACCGTTGGCGAATTCGGCGTAAGGTGCGAGGTCGGCTAGGCGGTCGGATGCTTCCACCGCGTCCATCGTCCCGTCCAGAACATCGCGGAACAGGCGCGACACCGCAACCATGTCGCAGCTATGCGGCCACAGGCGGAAACGGTTGACCCCCACTTTGCGCAGTTGGGCCAGTTCTTCCAAAAGGTTCAGATAATGGAAGGACATGGTCTGGGTGCCGTTAACGGTCAGAAACGCCTTGCCGTCCAGGGTATCGACATCCATGCCGTCCGGATCCTCGCCGCAGACATACTGACAGCCATCCTTATGCAGGTTGCGCGACCGGGCATGATAGCAACGGGCCGAAATCGCCAGCGGCAGACGGCCAAAGGCCTGCACTTCGATCTCGGTCACGCCCATGGCTGTCAGAATGGCGATGGTGCGGGCAGGCAGTTCGGCGGGCAGGCTGACGCGCACCGCGCCCTGACGGGCCAGATAGTCCAGGGTGCCTTCGTTATAAACGTTGACCAGCGGCCCGATCACATGGGGACGCCCGGCCAGGGGCGCGGCTGCCGACAAATCGTTGGCTTCCACCAGAAAATCCCCGGCATCGCGGGCCAGCGACTGCACGCCGTCGCGTTCACGCTCGCTCATCACCAGGGCCAGACCGGACAGCACCACTTCCTTGCCGGCTGCGGCCAGACGTTCCGCCACTTCCGGGATGTGCTTTTCAAAGAACGGCTGACGCTTGGAACAGACCACCTCGCCCAGATGCACGGTATCGACCGGCGCTTCATCGGCGATGCGGAAATAGAAATCGCGCCACACTTCGGGCTTCCAGTTGAACAGAACCGGCCCCAGGGTCAGCTTGGCGGTATCGGCGGCGTTCATCGCCAGCTCCTTTCATAAGCGCCCGCAGTCTGGCGGTTGCCTTCGGTAATGTTTTCCAGATCGATGGCAGGCGCGGCCTCGCCCCGGCGGATGGCGTCCACCGCCTGACGGAATGCCGACACCACGCTGCCCACATAGGCGCGGCCGCGCTGGCGGCCTTCGATCTTAAAGGCGGTGACCCCGGCTTCGATCAGATCGGGCAGCATCGCCAGTGTATTGAGCGAGGTCGGTTCCTCGAACAGATAGCAGGTCTTGCCGTTGGCTTCAAAGCGGCCCTTGCACAGGGTCGGATAACCGGCAGGCTCGCCCGCACCAAAGGTGTTGATGGTAAAGCCGCCCAACTGGCTGACCACCTTGTCGCCCTTTTCCACATAGCGGACATGGCTGGCGGGCGAACAGACCCCGTTCATATTGGGCGACAGGCCGGTGGCATAGGACGACAGGGCGCAACGCCCTTCGGCCATGACGCACAGCCCGCCGAACACGAAGACTTCCATCTCGATCGGCACTTGGGCGCACAGGGCGGCAATTTCCGGCACCGTCAAGACGCGCGGCAGCACGGCGCGGCGGATGTTGAAGGCGTTATGGTAATAGCGGATCGCCTCGGCGCTGGAGGCCGACGCCTGCACCGACAGATGCAGCCGCAGATCGGGGTGGGTGCGGTGCGCGTAATCGCACAGGCCCACATCGGCGACGATCACCGCATCAGCCCCCAGGCGGGCGGCGTCATCGATGGCTTGGCGCCAGATTTCCGGCTGACCGGCGCGGGGGAAGGTGTTGATGGCCACCAACACCTTGGCACCGTGGTTATGGGCATAGGCAATGCCCTCGGCCAGTTCCGGGCGGCTGAAATTCAGCCCCGGAAAGTTGCGTGCGTTGGTTTCATCGCGGAAACCCACATAGACGCAGTCAGCCCCGGCATCCACCGCCGCCTTCAAGGCGGCGGGCGTGCCTGCGGGACAAACCAGTTCGACGTTCTTAGCCTTTTCGGCGAGGGTGACGGTCATGCTCGGCGCTCACGGTGACGAAGACTTTTACGAAGCTCGACAATTTCGGCTTCCAATTCATTGATGCGGGCGGACTGCTGATCCGTGCCGCGCAAGGCCGGACCCACCAGCGCCTGACGCAGGGTGTCCATATCGCGCGACATCCGCCCGAACAGACGCCCGCCGACGCCGACGGCACGCAGCAGCGGCCGGGCCAGCGGCCCCAGGGTGGCGGCAAAATCGGCATCCAGATCGATACCCGCCCCATCGACGGCATTGCGCAGGGCCAACACCACTTCGGTATCGCCCTCGATCACCAGACGGCGCGAGAAAAAGGCGGCATCGCCGTCGATGCGCCCTTCCGACAGGGCGAACAACATTTCCAGCGGTCCACGGATCACCGCACCCGGCGCATCTTCGGCGAAGTCGCGGCGCACCATCAGGGTCGGATGGCCCGGTTCGGGGCGCAACACCAGCACGAACGGCAGATCAACCGGGTCAATGCCGATCACCGCGTCGGGATAGGCGGCCATGCGTTCCAGGATATCGGGATGACGGCGGCGCACCACCGACAAGATGGCGTCGAACAGCGGCTGCAACAGCCGGGGCGGCACCGGGGCCAAGGCCAATCCCGCCAACAGCACCGGCGAGAACGGCGGATCGACAGGACGGCCGGTTTGCCGGTCGTTGGGCCGGGCGGACGGCTCGGGACGATTGTTCAACATGCCTGACGGCTCCGAAGATCTGGGTCCACCTTTAGGATAAGGCGGAGCGCGAAGAATGCGAGAGGTAAACACCCATTTTCTTAAGGGTCAAGCTTCTCAAGTGTCTTGGCAAAAATGGCGCAATCCGGCCACATCAGCGATGGAAACCGTATTGCCGTCACACTCGACCCCAACATCGCGCAGACGACGCAGGGCACGCGACAGGCTTTCGGGTTCAATGCCGACCCGGCTGGCGATGATGGTCTTCTTAAAGGGCAAACGCAATTGCGCCGCCCCCGCCTGCTGGTCGGTCAACCCCAGCAGAAAGGACGCCAGCCGCTGCACCGGGGTCAGCGATTTCAACTGACGGATTTCCGCCTGAATACGCAGTTCCCAGCGCCGGAGACCGGCCATGATGTCAAACGCCAGCATCGGACGGTTGCGCAGTTTGCGCAAAAAATCAGCGCCATCGACCTGCACCAGCAGCGCGCCCCGTTCCACTTCGGCATTCAAGGGAAAACGGCGCGACGCAAACATCGCCGCTTCGGCAAAACTGGATCCTGCGCCGACGATATCCACCACGCTTTGCTGACCATCGGACGACAGCGCGAACAGACGCACCCGACCTTCCAACACGATAAAGAAACGGCTGGCTGGGTCTCCGGCTGAAAACAGCAGCTTTTCCGCCTGGAAACGCCGCAATTGCGCCCCATCGAGCAACGAGGCGACATCCGCCGGGGCCAGACGCTCGAACAGCGGGGTCTGGGCAATTTGCGGCAACAGGGCCGCCAAGGACAGCCGCTGGGGGATCATGACGTCAGGCCTCGCCCTCGAAACTGTGGCAATAGCCGCGCAATCCGGCGATATCGGCGATCCGCACGAAGGAATCCGCCTTGCCGCTTTCCACCCCCAGCGAACGCAGCTTGGCAAAGGCGCGCGACAGGGTTTCCGGCTTCATGCCCAGCTTATCGGCCACCAAGCGTTTGTCATAGGGAATGGAAACGGTGACCTCGCCGTCCTCGGCATCGGTCAGCGACAACAAAAACCCAGCCAAACGCTGGCTGGTGTTCTTCATCTTCAATTCGGTCAACTGGCCGATCAGGCCACGCAGACGGCCCGACAATTGAGCCAACATCAGCAGTACCAGATCGAAGCGCTGTTCCAGACGCTGGCGGAATGCCCGCCCGTCGATCACCAGCAGCCGCGCCTGTTCCAGGACCGAAGCGCTGACCGGATAGGCTTCCTCGTTCAAGACGGCGGCATGGGCGAACACCTCGCCGGTTTCCAGGATTTCCAGGATCGAACGGTCGCCGCCAACCGGGGCGTGGACGCTCAGTTCCACATAACCGTTCAGCAGGACATAGAACTTGTCGGCCAGATCACCCTGGCGGAACAGCACTTGACCGGGCGACGCCAGAACCAGCCCGGCATTGCCCACCACCCAGCGCAGATCCTCGTCTTGCATCGCCGCGAAAAACGGCACCATCCGCAAGCTCTGGATCAGAGCGGCTTCGCCCTGGCTGATCATCTCGTTCTCCCCGCCGGTAAAAGGTTGTCATCCAGAGGGTAACCAAGTGGGCATGTCAGGTGTTTGACGTGCGTCAAGACTGTTGCCGCCCATGATGGGGATCAACCCTGAAGAGAGAGAGCGGGGAAAGAAAGGAAGGGTGCGGGCCGGACCAAGGGGGGCTTAAATCCGGCCCGCTATTGCGAGAAGACGGCCCGTGTTGCGCCGGGCCTGGGAGGTCTCTCACCCCCGATCCCAACGCGGCTTGGGGGACGGGGTAAGGGCATTAAACGGGTACGAAGCCTTGCAAACATTGACGTTCATCAAGATTCTTCACAGAACCAGCCCGAGAGCGAGGAAAAAACCGAACCCCAGTTGCAAAAGCGCTGTCAGACCCAACAGACGGTTCAATCCCGATCCGCGCTCCTGACGCGAGAAATGCCAGGCCAGCCAGACCGCTTCGGGCAAAATGACAAAGGCAAAACCCGACTGCCCCGGTAAGATTGGCAAGACGGCGAACGGTGCCAGCAAAAACAGCCCATAGACCAAATGACACCCCCGTTCCCCCAGCAGGATCGCCAGGGTATGACGACCGTTTCGGGCATCGGCCACGGCGTCGCGGTGATTGTTCAACAGCAAGACGGCAGAAGCGAATCCCCCGACCGCCAGACCGGCCAGCAGCCCCGCCCGATCCGCGCCATGGCCTTGCAGCCAGGCCGTGCCCATGACGGCGGCGACACCAAAAAAGGCCAAAACGAACACCTCGCCCACCGGCAGATGGCTGATGGGTCGTTTGCCCGCCGAATAGCCCCACCCCGCCAGCAGGGACGCCGCCCCCACCGCCAGGATCGGCCAACCGCCTTTGATGACCAGCCCCAAACCGGCCAAACCGGCCAGCGCAAAGCAGCCCAGCGCCGCCGCCATGACCCGCCCAGGCGGCAACAGCCCCATGGCGCAGGCACGCGGCGGCCCCAGCCGATCGGGACCATCGCCACCGCGCAGAAAATCGGCGGCATCATTATGCAGATTGGTGGCGGCCTGGATCAGCATTGCCGCCAGAACCGTCAACAGCGCGGTCACGCCATCCAACCCGTGACCATCCCGCCAAGCCAGGGCCAGCCCGACCAGAACCGGCGCGACGGCCATGGAAAGCGTGCGCGGCCGCACCGCCATTACCCAAGCATTCATTGATCCGATCCTGCCCCTGTCATTGCTTTTCTTGCCACCCATTCAACGGTCTGTCACGGGTTTCGACAAGCCGTGTTCCTCCAACCAGCGTAAAAAAGCCGCCACTTCATCGAGAAAGTGACCGATTGCCGGACGTTGATCATCGGCGCGGGTCGCGATCGCCAGCACCATCACCGCGCCTTCGTCGGTCAGGGGCAGGAAACGCGCCCCTTCCACATGAATGCTGCTCATGGCCTCGGGCGCGATGGAAACCCCGACCCCGGCGGCGGTCAGGCTGACGATGGTGGACATCTGATGGGCCTCTAGCACCACCTGGGGACGAAAGCCGGCACGGGCGCACAGATCCATCACCTTGTCATAAAGGCCGGTGCCGATCTGGCGCGGATGCAAGATAAAGGAATCCCCGGCCAGATCGCCGATGGAAATACTGTCTTGCCCCGCCAGCGGATGATCGGCGGGAACCACCGCCAGCAGCCGTTCATTCAACACCGTATGCAAGGCGATATTGTCGCGCCGTTCCACCAGACTGGGACGCACGAACCCCACATCCAGTTCGCCTTCGGCCAAGGCCCCGATCTGATCAAAGGTGGACATTTCCCGCAGGCGCATCAGCAAGTCGGGCCACCGCTGGCGAAAGCGGCTGATGATCTTGGGCAGCGCGATATTAAAAGGGGCCGATCCGGTAAAGCCGATATTCAACTCCCCCATTTCGCCGCGTGCCGCCCGCTGCGCCGTCTGCCGGGCGCGCTCGGCCTGGGCCAGGGTGGCCTTGGCCTCGGGCAGGAACAGCCGCCCGGCCTCGGTCAATTCCACATGGCGGCGGCTGCGGTTGAACAGACGCACCCCCAAAGTCGCCTCCAACCCCTGGATTTGCATCGACAACGGCGGCTGAGCAATCCCCAACCGCTCCGCCGCCCGCCCGAAATGCAGTTCTTCGGCCAGGGTCACAAAAGCTCTGAGATGACGAAGTTCCATATTTTAATGTTCCCTCAGATGCCGGGCGGATGCATCCGCATCCTTGGCTTCCCTCCGCTAAAGCTAAGTTATATCAGGCCCCTCAAGCGCCGGGCGCGGGCATCCGCCCGCTTGGCTTCCCTCCGCTAAAGCTGCGGAGCGCTCAACGCGCTAGTCGCTGCGCTTCGTTTGTCTGGTCCCTCAGGCGGCGGGCGCAGGCCATCCGGCCTG